>NZ_JBGMOE010000034.1:0-121084 GCF_041424195.1 Tardiphaga sp.
ACCAGCAGCAGCCGACGCTGACCCTGGGCGGCAAGATTTATGAGAGCCTGCTGCGTTACAGTACCGACCTCAAGCCGATGCCCGGCATCGCGCAGTCCTGGGAGGTTTCGCCCGATGGCCTCACCTACACGTTCAAGCTGTTCCCGGGCATCACCTTCCACGACGGCAAGCCGCTCACCTCGGAGGACGTCGCGTTCTCGATGACCAAGATGCTGCCGGAGACGCATGCGCGTGCGCGTGCAATTTATTCGCGCATCGACAAGGCCGAGACGCCCGACCCGCTCACGGTCATCTTCAAGATGAAAGCGCCGTTCGCGCCGTTCCTCACCGCGCTCGATTGCACCACCGGTCCGATCGTGCCGAAGCACATCTATGATGGTTCGGACTATCGCAAGAACCCGGCCAATGCGCAGGCGATCGGCTCGGGTCCGTTCAAGCTGAAGGAGTGGGTCAAAGGGTCCCACGTCCATCTCGTCCGCCATGAAGGCTATTACCGCAAGGATGAGCCTTATCTCGACGAGGTCATCTATCGAATCATTCCGGACGCCGCGTCGCGCTCGCTGGCGCTGGAGCAGGGCAAGATCCAGCTCACGCAATGGAACGACATCGAGTTTTATGATGTCGCTCGCCTGTCGAAGCTGCCGAATTACGAGATGACCACCAAGGGTTATGAATATTTCGCCCCGCATCAGTGGCTCGAGCTCAACAACCGCGTCAAGCCGATGGACGACAAGCGCTTCCGTCAGGCCATTGCGCATGCGCTCGATCTGAAGTCGATGGCGCAGCGCGTCTATTTCGGTATGCCCAAGATCGCGACCGGGCCGGTGTCGTCGAAGACCCGCTTCTACGAGAAGGATGTGAAGCGCTATGACTACTCGATCGAGAAGGCCAAGGCGCTGCTCGACGAGATGGGCCTGAAGCCCGGTGCGGATGGCAAGCGCGTCACGCTCAAATATCTGATCCCGCCCTATGGCGAGGTCTATCAGCGTGCCGGCGAATTCATTCGCCAGACGCTCGGCCGTGTGGGCATCGACATCCAGCTCGAGAACACCGATGTCGGCGGCTGGGCCGAGAAGTTCAGCAACTGGGATTACGAGATGACCGGCAACCTGGTCTATCAGTACGGCGATCCCGCGCTCGGCGTGTCACGCACCTATATCTCGTCCAACATCAAGAAGGGCATTCTGTTCTCGAACACCGCCGGCTATTCCAACCCGGAGGTCGATCGGTTGTTCGACGAGGCAGCGTCCGCAATTGACGATGCCAAGCGTCAGGAGCTGTACAGCAAGGTGCAGAAGATCCTGGTCGAGGATGTGCCGGTGGTCTGGATGTTCGAGGCGGCCTATCCGACCTTCATCGACAAGCGCCTGAAGAACGTCACCTCAACCGGCGTTGGCGTGCATGAGTCCTTCAGCTCCGTGAGCTTCGGATGACCTCTGCCTCGATCAACAACGGCGGTCGTGTTTTCGCGATCGCCCTCGCGCTCGCGGGATGGTTCGTCAAATTCGTTGCGGTCGTTCTGGTCATTGCGACCTTCAACTTCATTCTCGTCCACGCCGCACCCGGCGATCCAGCACAGGTGATTGCCGGCCAGAGCGGCGCCTCCGACGAAAAGCTTCTGGAGCAGTTGCGTGCGGAATACGGGCTCGACAAGCCGTTTCCGATCCAGCTCGCGACTTATCTGAAGCGCGTCGTGACGCTCGATCTTGGTTATTCCTACCGCCAGCAGCGTACGGTGGCGTCGCTCATTATCGAGCGTTTGCCGGCAACACTGTTGCTGACGGCAACGGCCTTCATTCTCGCGCTGCTGTCCGGGATCATCCTCGGCACGCTGGCCGGTGTGCGTGCCGGCAAATGGTCAGACACCGTCCTGACCATCGTGTCGTTGCTGCTCTATGCGACGCCGGTGTTCTGGCTCGGTCTCATGCTGGTACTGCTGTTCTCGGTTCAGCTCGATTGGCTGCCGGCCTTCGGCTACGCCACCATCGGCGTGCCGATGACGACACTGGAGCGCATGGGCGATATCGGGATGCATCTGATCCTGCCGGCCGTGTCGCTCGCAGCCGTGTATCTCGCGATCTATACACGTCTGATGCGCTCTTCGGTGCTGGAGGTTACCCATCAGGACTTCATCAAGACCGCGAAGGCCAAGGGCCTGAAGCAGGGCCGCATTATCATTCGCCACATCCTGCGTAATGCGATGCTGCCGATCGTCACCGTCGCCGGTATGCAGGCCGGTGCGCTGGTCGGCGGCGCGGTGGTGATCGAGACCGTGTTTGCCTGGCCTGGTCTCGGCCGTCTCATCTATGACGCGCTGCTGCAGCGCGATTATCCGGTATTGCTCGGCGTGTTCCTGGTGATGTCGGTGATCGTGATCGCGCTCAATCTTCTCACTGATGCGATCTATCGGGTGATCGATCCGCGCGTCTCCGTGCGTGCGACATCGTGAACGGGATTTTATGATGTCTACGCTCAAATCGTTTCTCCGCCATCCGACCGGCATGATCGGTCTGCTCGTCCTCCTCGCGGTGGTCCTCCTCGCGGTGTCGGCGCCGTGGCTGTTCCCCGACGATCCCTGGGATATGGTCGGCGCGCCATTCCAGCCGCCGCTGAGTGAGGGGCTCTGGCTCGGCTCCGATATGCTCGGCCGCGACGTGGCTGCCGGCATCGCGCATGGCGCCCGCATTTCGCTGATCATCGGCGTCATCTCGACGCTGACGGCACTGATCATTGGCGTGACCATCGGCGCCATCGCCGGTTATTTCGGTGGCAAGGTCGACGAGGTGATGATGCGCATCACCGAACTGTTCCAGACCATTCCGGGCTTCATCCTCGCCATTCTTCTGGTCGCGACGCTCGGACCGAAGATCTCCAACGTGATCTTCGCCATCGGCATCGTGAGCTGGCCGCCACTGGCGCGGTTGACGCGCGCCGAATTCATGCGGCTGCGTGGGCGTGAATTCGTCCAGGCTGCGGTGTGCCAGGGCCAGCGTCCGCTGACCGTGGTGTTGCGCCGCATTTTGCCGAACGCGATCTCGCCGATCATCGTCACCGGATCGCTGGCGGTTGCCAGCGCCATTCTGATCGAGAGCGCCTTGAGCTTCATGGGCCTCGGCGATCCCAATCTGATGTCATGGGGCTTCATGATCGGTGCCGCGCGTACCGTGATCCGTCAGGCGTGGTGGATGAGCGTGTTTCCCGGTCTCGCCATCCTGCTCACCGTGCTCGCCATCAATCTCGTGGGTGAAGGTCTCAACGACACGCTGAACCCCCGCATCTCACGCAAGCGATAGTATTCATGACCGACAAAACACTGCTTGCCATCGAGAACGTCTCCATCAGCCTGCCGCCGGGCGCTGATCGTCCTTTCGCCATCGAAGACGTGTCGCTTACCGTCAACCGCAACGAGATCGTCTGCCTGGTCGGTGAGTCCGGCTCCGGCAAGTCGATGACCGCGCATGCGATCCTGCGACTGCTGCCCGAGCGTACAGGTGTTGCGCAGGGCAGCATCAGCTTCAACGGCAACGACATCGCGAAGGCCGACGAGCCGACAATGCGCAAGCTGCGCGGCGGTGCTATTTCGATGATTTTCCAGGAGCCGCTCAGTGCGCTCAATCCGCTGGCCCGCGTCGGTCAGCAGATCGCAGAATCGATCATCACGCATACCAAGCCGGCGCCGTCCAGGGAGGCGGTTGACGCACGCGTGCAGGAACTGATCCGAGACGTCGGCCTGCCGGATCCGGTGGCGCTGGCGCGCAGCTTTCCGTTCCAGCTCTCGGGTGGCCAGCGTCAGCGCATCATGATCGCCATGGCGATGGCCAACAATCCGGCGCTGCTCCTGGCCGACGAACCGACCACGGCGCTCGACGTCACCACGCAAAAGCAGATTCTGGCGCTGGTGAAGAAGCTCCAGTCGGAGCGCGGCATGGGCGTCCTCCTGATCACCCACGATTTCGGCGTCGTTGCCGACGTCGCCGATCGTGTTGTCGTCATGCGCAATGGCCGTGTCGTCGAGCAGGGCACCGTCGATGAGGTGCTACGCAATCCGAAGGACGACTATACCAAGAGCCTGATCGCCGCCGTCCCGGGTGCGCGCTCGCTGACCAGGGCCGATCGCAAGATCACTGGCGAACCTTTGTTGGACGCTGTCGGCCTGAACAAGACCTTCATCACCAAGCAGGGCATGTTCCTGCCGCCGCGCCGGACCGATGCGGTGCAGAACATTTCGCTCGGCCTGAAGGCGCGCGAAACTGTGGCCATCGTCGGCGAGTCCGGTTCGGGCAAGTCCACGCTCGGGCGGTTGATCATGCGGCTGATCGAGCCTGATACGGGCTCCGTTCATTTCAGCGGCGCTGATCTTTTGGCACAACGCGGCGAGAAATTGCGCCAGATGCGCCGCAAGATCCAGATCGTGTTCCAGGATCCCTTCGCGGCGCTCGATCCGCGGCAGAAGGTCGGCGACGCCATTGCCGGCGGCCCGATTGCCTATGGCACGCCCTCCAAGGAAGCCATGGCCGATGCCAAGCGTCTGCTGGCCCGCGTCGGCCTGCAGGAGAGTGCAGCCAACCGCTATCCGCATGAATTCTCCGGCGGTCAGCGGCAGCGCATCTGTATCGCGCGTGCGCTGGCCCTGAAGCCTTCGGTGCTTGTGGCTGACGAAGCCGTTTCGGCACTCGACGTCTCGGTGCAGGCGCAGGTGCTGCAGCTTCTCGCGGAACTGCGCGAGGAGATGAATCTGGCCATGATCTTCATCACCCATGACCTGCGTGTCGCCGCCGAGATCGCCGACCGAATCGTGGTGATGCGGCGCGGCGAGATTGTCGAGCAGGGCGAAACGCAGAAGATCTTCCAGAATCCGAGCGACGCCTATACGCGTGCGCTGCTGGATGCGATCCCCGGCCGCGCGATGTTCGCCGGTCCGGGCGCCAGGCAGGCGGAAGCTGCTTCCGCATAAAATGAGACACCCCAGATGCAGCCTATCCGCATCTGGGGTGTCTTTGTAAATCCGCTCAGGTCAGTCCAGCTTGACGTTGGCCTCGGTCACGACCTTGCGCCAGCGCGCAACTTCCGCCGACACCATCTTGCCGAAGTCGGCACCGGCCACATCGGGCACGTCGGAGCCATTGCGCTCCCACGCTTCCTTGATCGCCGGCGCCTGCAATGCAGCCTTCAATTCCTTCGCCATGCGCTCGACCACGTCGGGCGGCGTGCCCTTGGGCGCGAACAGCCCGTACCAGGTCGATACTTCATAATTCGGCAAACCGGCTTCCGCCGCGGTCGGCAGATCGGGGAATGCGGCGACGCGCTTCGGCGCGGCGATCGCCAGCGCGCGGAGCTGCCCCGCGCGGATCGGTGCGGCGGATGAGCCGAGACCATCGAACACCACTGGCACGTGACCGGCGATCAGATCCTGCATGGCCGGACCTGCACCGCGATAGGGCACGTGCTGGATCTTGGTCTGGGTCAGGATCTTGAACAGTTCGCCAGCCAGATGGTGCGTGGTGCCGGCGCCGGCCGAACCATAAGAGAGCTTGTCCGGATTGGCCTTCGCATAGGCAATGAATTCACCGAGCGTCTTGGCTGAGACCTTGTCGGGATTGACTACGATGACCTGTGGCGGCCGTGCGATCAGCGCCACCGGGATGAAGTCTTTCTCGATGTCATAATCGAGGGTGGGATAGAGCGACGGCGCGATCGCGTGATGCGCGGCGCCCATGAAGAAGGTGTAGCCGTCAGGCGCCGCCTTGGCAGCGGCCGAAGCGCCGACCGTTCCGCCGGCACCGGCCCGGTTCTCGATGATGACGCGCTTGCCGATCTGGGTATCGAGCTGCGCCGCCAGTGGCCGCGCAAAGGCATCGGTACCGCCGCCGGCGGCGAAAGGGACGATGAAGGTGACTTGTTTCTGGGGCCATGCCTGGGCGTGAGCGCCTGACGTCATGGCAGAACAGCCGGCCATGACGGCAAGCAAGGCAACGTGAACGGCTTTGATCCGCACGGAATCCTCCCGATTTTGCTGCGCCATTGGCGGCGCTTGATCTTATGTTCGGCGAGATGGGTCCCCGATGCAAGGTATCCGGCGCCGGACCAACTCACACTATAGTCGGTATGATCCCGCGGGCGGGACCGAACAAGGCGTCCGTTGCGGCGTTTCGCCGCTAGCACCCGGGCTAGGCGTCGGCCGCTACCCTTTGCGCGGCGATCATCTCGATATGCGGAACCGCAGCAACCAGTTCGCGGGTGTAATCAGTCTGCGGATTGTCGAACAGTTGATGGCTCTCACCTTGCTCGACGATGGCGCCGTTGCGCAGCACGATGGTCCGCTGGCACATCATGCGGACGACGTTGAGATCGTGACTCACGAACAGGAAGGCGAGATTGTCCTCGCGCCGCAGCCGCTCGAGCAATTGCAGCACCACGGCCTGGACGGAGACGTCGAGCGCGGCCGTCGGCTCGTCCAGCACCAGAAGCTTCGGCCGGCAGGCAATTGCGCGGGCGATGCCGATACGGGCTTTCTGGCCGCCGGACAGCTGATGCGGAAACCGCTCCAGAAGATTGGCCGGGAGGCCGACGCGGTGAGCGCATTCGCCGACGCGCTGGCGCAGCGCCGCCCCATTGCGCATGCCGAGCAGGCGAATCAGGGGATGGGCGATACAATCGAAGGCGTTGAAGCGCGGATTGAGACTGTCGTTCGGATCCTGGAAGACAATCTGGATCTCGCGGCGCTGCGGCGCGCGGTGGAAGTCGCGCGCGGGAACATGGCTGATCGACTGGCCGTTGAAATTGATGGTGCCTTCGGTCTGATCGAGCAAACGGCAGATCATGCGCGAGGTCGTACTCTTGCCCGAGCCGGATTCGCCGACGAGGCCGACACTTTCGCCGGGCGCAATCGCCATCGAGAAATTCTCGACGCCGACAGTGCCGTCGTCGAAGCGTTTGACGAGATCGAGAACTTCCAGCAGCGGCGGCGTGCCATACGTCGGCTTGGGAGGCGCTGGCAACGGAACGGCTGGCACCAGCAGCTTCTCGTCGTCGGTCACGAGATCCTCGACGCGCGAAGTCGCGGTCGGCGACGCTGCGACGAGACGCTTGGTGTAGGGATGCTGCGGTGAGCGGAACAGCGTCAGCGCGTCGGCTTCCTCGACCAGTTTGCCCTGTTCCATCACCACAACACGGCGGCAATAGCGCGCGGCGAGGCCGAGGTCGTGGGTAATGAGGATCGTCGCCATGCCCCGCTCGGCGGCGATGCTGGCGAGAAGATCCATCACCACTTTCTGCGTGGTGACGTCGAGGCCGGTGGTCGGTTCGTCGGCAATCAGCAGGGCCGGATTGCTGGAGATCGCCATGGCGATCATCACGCGCTGGCACATGCCGCCGGAGAGCTCGTGCGGATAGGCGTTCATGCGCTTTTCGGGATCACGGATCTTCACCGCGCGCAGCAGTTCGAGCGATTGTGTGCGGGCCTCCGATACAGAGATCTTGCGATGCGCCAGAATGGCGTCCGCAATCTGCTGGCCGATGGCGCGGATCGGATTGAGCGCGCCGCGCGGATTCTGGAAGATCATGGCCATCGCCGAGCCGTGCATCTCGCGCAGGCCGGCGCTGGTCATCCTGGTAATATCGCGGTCACGGAAATTGATGCGGCCGCCGGAGATTTTACCCGACGCGTCCAGCAGGCGCGTCATCGCAAAGCCGGTGACAGATTTTCCGGAGCCGCTCTCGCCGACGATGCCGAGCGTCTCGCCCTCGGCAAGCGACAGCGAGATTCCGCGCACGGCCTCGACTGGACCGCGGCGTGTCGAGAAGGTGACCTGAAGGTTTTCGATATCGAGCAGCGGCTTTGGTGTCGTCATCTCTTTCGCTGCAATCATGTACGTTGTCTGGGATCGAGGATGTCACGGAGTCCATCGCCGAGCAGATTGAAGCAAAGCACGGCGAGCATCAGCGCCAGCCCGGGGAACGCGACCAGCCACCATTTTCCGGTGGAGATGAAGCGCGCGCCTTCCGCGACCATGATGCCCCATTCCGGCGTCGGCGGTTTCACGCCGAGGCCAATGAAGGAGAGGCCGGCGGCGTTGATGATGGCCCAGCCGAGATTGAGCGACATCTGCACCACCATCGCGGGCAGCACGTTCGGCAGCAGAAAGCGCAGTACTACGGAAACATGGCTGTCGCCGCAGGCGCGGGCGGCCTCGACCCAACCGAGATTGCGGCGGACATTCACTTCGGCGCGCGCAAAGCGGATGTAAAAAGGCAGGTTAATGATCGCGGTGGCGATGACGATGTTCTCGACCCGGTTGCCGAGGGCAGCCACCATCGCCATGGCGAGCACGAAGAGCGGGAATGCCATCAGCACATCGACGAAGCGGCCGACGGCGCGATCCAGCTTGCCGCCGGAATAACCACAGAGGGCACCGATGACGGCGCCCAGCGCGAAGGAGATGCCGACGGCGGAGACAGCAATCGCGAGATCGAGTTGCGCGGCCACGATGATGCGGCTGAACACGTCGCGGCCGAGCTGATCGGTGCCGGCCCAATGCGCGGCGCTCGGCGGCATCAGCGCATTCTGGACATTCGATGCAATGGGATCGTAGGGCACGATCCACGGGCCGAAAATGCCGACAAAGATCAAGAGCGATGCGCCGATGGCCGCAATGCCGGTGATGGGGTTGCCGCGCAGGATGAAGGCGGCGTGTTGAAGTGTTGCGCTGCTCATCCGATGGAGATCCTGGGATCGGCGATGCCATAGAGCACATCGACGACGAGATTGACGATAACGAAGACCGACGCCATCAGCAGCACGAAGCCCTGCACCGGCGCATAGTCCGACGACAGCAGCGCGTCGAGCGCGTAGGAGGCGACGCCGGGCCAGGAGAACACTTTCTCCACCAGTACATTGGCGCCGAGCATGGTCGAAAACACGATACCGGCAATGGTGATGACGGGCAGGATGGCGTTGCGCAGTGCATAGGTGACGATGATGCGCCACCAGGACAGGCCCACGGAACGCGCGGTACGGACGAAGTCGCTGCCCAGCGATGCCAGCATCGAGGCGCGGGTAATGCGTGCCAATGGTGCGATGACGAACAGCGCCATGGTGCAGGCCGGCAGGATCAATTGCTTGAATGCGGCCCACCAGCCGTCGAAGTCGCTGGCGAGCGCAAAGTCGATCAGCAGGAAGCCGGTATGTGCGGGCGGCAGCGTCGTGAAGATATCGACGCGCCCAGTGGGATCGGGCGACACGCCGAACAGATAATAGAAGATATAGATCAGCAGCAGACCCGACACGAAGGTCGGGACGCAGACCCCGAGCGCGCAGAACAACCGCACGCCGTGATCGATCAGGGATCCTGGTTTGAGCGCGGCCAGCACACCGAGCGGAATGGCCAGCACCATCGCGATCAGCAGCGCGGAGAAGGTCAATTCGAGGGAGGCTGGCAGGCGTTCTCGCAGATCCTTGGTGACATTCTGGCCCGTCATCAGCGAACGGCCGAGATTGCCGCGGCCGACGTCGTAGAGATACAGGAACAGCTGCTGTGGCACCGGCTTGTCGAGACCCATCTGCTTGCGAATGGTCTCGATTTCCTCCTTGCCGGAGTTGGGTCCGGAGGCAAAGAACACGGCGGGGTCACCGGGCAGCACGCGCATCAGCAGGAAGGTGAAAATCAGCACGCCGAACAACGCAGGCAAGGAGGATGCGAAGCGTCGCGCGGCACGGATGGCCGTTGCGCCCAGTGTCGTCATGATCGGTTACTCGTCGTCATGGGCAGCTCGCTACGGCTAGCTTCGCAAGCTGCGTAGATCCGAAGCGCCACAGAATGGCGCTCCGGGATTTGTTCGCATGGTGCCCGGACAATCACTTCCGGCTGAGGTCGCGGTAATCGACCTGGCGATGGAACTGATAGGTGTAGCCCGTCAGGTTCGATGCCATCACCGCATCCTGGCTCGGCTGCCACAGCGGAATCTGGGGCATCACGTCGAAGTTTATCGCATTCAATACCTTGCCGTCGGCTTCGTACTTGGCCTTGTCTGCCTCGAAACGAGCCTTCTGCGCGACCGCAGTCAGCTCGGCATTGTCGATGGAAGAGTAGTTCCAGCGTTGATTGCCGGTGTAGAAATTGCGGTAGAAATAGTCGGTCGACGGCAGCCAGGCGACCACGCCTTCGGTGAAGAACGGCAGCTTCTTCTCGGTGATCTGCGTCGACATCTGGGCATCGGGCAGCTTCTGGATATCGACCTTGATGCCGATCTTGGCGAGAGATTCCTTCAGCAACGCAGCCATCGGCTCGGCGGTTGCCGCCTGTCCGACATTAAAGCTGAACGTGGTCGAGAAACCGTCCGGATAGCCGGCGGCCTTCAGGTAAGCCTTGGCCTTGTCGAGATCGAGCTTGACCGGCTGCGGGATCGGGAACGCACCTGATGGTGGCTTGCCGTCGGCCCAGGTCGCGCCGAACAACGGCGCGCCGCGGCCGAACAGGGCGGCCTTGAACATGTCGTCGTAAGGCAGGGCATAGGCAATGGCGCGCCGCACGTCCACTTTGTCGAAAGGTGGCATCTGGTTGTTCATCGAGATGAAAGTGAGCGCATTGTATTGCGGCGTCGAGATCACCTGCAGCTTGCCCTTGGCCTCAAGTGCCTGTGCGTCGTTGGCCTGCAGGTCGATGACGATGTCGGCATCGCCCTTCTCGACAAGATTGGCGCGGGTCGCGGGTTCCGGCACGGATTGAACGATAAGGCGCTTGAAGAAGGCCTGCTTGTTGTCAGGTCCGCGATTCCAGGCATCGTTGCGCTTGAGGATTACCTGCTCGCCGGGCTTGAACTGCTCGATGATGAAGGCGCCGGATCCCGCAGTATTTTCCTTGAGCCAGGCCTGCGCCCAAGGATCTTCCTCTGTGGCATGGGCCTTGGCGACTTTCGAATTGATGATGATCGGATAGACGGTGGCGAGGTTCGGCAGCGCCAGCTTGTCCGGCTGCGGCAGGGTGACCTCGATGGTCAGCGGGTCGATGACCTTGAACTGGCTCGCATCGGTCATGGAGCCCGTGAGCAGCTGCGCCTTGCCGAGCACTTTTGCGGTCACAACGCGATCGAGCGACCACTTCACGTCTTCGGCGGTGACGGGGGAGCCGTCCTGGAATTTAGCGTCCTTGCGCAGCTTGAAGGTGATCTTCAAACCGTCGGGACTCACATCGAAGGACTCGGCGAGTTCGCCGCGAATGGTATCGAGATCGAACACCCATTTGCCATTGAGCTGCTTGCGGCCGAACGAGACGAGACGGTCATAGGTCGAGAGGCTGACAGCGAAAGCTTCGCGGGTCGAGCCGGGAATATTGGGATCGAGCGTGTTGACGGCGGCGCCCGTCACGTAGCGCAGGGTTTCTACACGGGTTTGCGCATTGGCAGGAACGGCGGCGGTGAAGAATGCCAGCGCTGCGGCGGCGCCGAGCATCTGCTTGGAATAGATCAGTCCCATAACCCTATCCTCTGAATTCGACGGAAACTCTGAACGGACTCGTCAGTGCCTGACCTGTCGAGCGACCTGTCCATTGAAGCAAGGAACGCGCCAAACGACGGTCGATAGGTGCCGGGCGGGCGGAGTTTTCCCGTCCGGGATAATTTGGTCCTTTAGCTTTTTGCCGCAGCTTCCGCCGCCCTCGCAATGGTCACTTGGGGAACGTCGTAGGCCTCGAACGCGGTCCAGTATCGCTCGATATCCGCGCGGAACAAGCCGCGCGTCAGGCCATGCACCAGTTTCGGAATTGCCGTGGTCATGGCGTTGATCGATGACCCCGACGGCCCGAAGCTCATGGTGGACGCAATTGCGAAGAGATGGATGTGGGAGATCCACGGCGTTGCGCCGGGAACGCGTTCCGTCAGCGCGTAATCGTCCGCGAGATAGGGGAAACGGCCGAGGCGTGGGCTGAGCTCGGTTTCCGGCGGCTGGTAGCGATCGTCCCAGGTCGCGATATTACCCGCGCAATTCTGCAATTCTCGGCGAGTCGAGAAATCCATGTCGATGCCGGTGCCGCAGATCACGAAATCTGCAGTGAAGGTACCCTGTGGTGTCTGTAGCGAAACCCGGTTGCCCATTTTTTGTGCCGATTGAATGGGCGCGTTCTCATGCAGGTGAAAGCCCTGATGCCGCGCGCAGCGATCCCAGGTCGGCTGCGGGAAACCCTCGCGCAGGTCCATGAGACGCCGCATGAAGCGCCAGCGCCACCCATCGTCGAGTTCGCTGAAGTGGCGCAGCAGGCCGCGGAAGGTCAGCCAATGATAGGGCTGGACAATCTGGATCTCGGCACGCCGACACAGCAGATGCACCTCCGCGCCGGCTTCGAGCGCGGTCGCTGCATTGTCGAACGCAGATGCGCCGGCGCCGACGACGACAACGGTCTTGCCGCGCAGGGCCTCGAAATCGATATCCGCGGATGCGTTGACGCAGAGTGACGATGGCAGGTGTTGGAGCTGCTCCGGAATCATCCAGTCGCCCATGCCTTCCTGGCCGGTCGCCAGAACGACCTTGCGCGCGTGGATGACTTCAATGCCGTTGGTGCTCTGCACGGTGGCTGCAAGCAGGCCATTGGAAGCAGGGCCAATGTCGAGCACTTCGCAGCCATTGCGCACCGGCACGCCGGTGATGCGCCTGAACCACAGGAGATAGTCCGCCCAGTGTCCGCGGGGGATGCGATCGAGCGCCTGCCAATGCTCGTTGCCGAACATGGCTTCGTGCCATGATTGATAGGTGAGGGCGGGGATATCGAGATCAGGGCCGGTGAAGTGCTTCGGGCTGCGCAGCGTCGGCATGCGGGCGTAAGTGAGCCAGGGGCCTTCGCGGCCTTCTGCGCTTTTGTCGAGAACGAGGATATTGGTGACCTGCGAGCGCAGCAGGCCAAAGGCCGCTGTGACGCCGCACTGGCCGGCGCCGACGATCAGCACGTCAAAGGCGGGCGTGCCGTCCGGGGCTGACTTCGGCTGCAGCCATGGCATGTTCGGATGCGCGATCTTGTGGAGATCGTCGCGGACCTGCGCTTCGAGCGCCTTGAGCGCGTCGTTCATGCTGCGAGCCATCCGCCATCGACCGGCAGCACAGTGCCGGTGGTGAAGGATGATGCATCGCTCGCCAGATGCAGCGCGGTCTGCGCGACTTCTGCGGCGAGGCCGAACCGCTTCATGGCGTGACGGTTGCGCGAGGCGTCGCGCACGGGTTCCGGTTCCGCATGGCGTGCGAAGCTGCGGCGCAGCAGCGGCGTGTCGATCGCGCCCGGTGCAATCGCATTGACGCGAATGCCGTCGGTCGCAAAGTCCACGGCCATGGTACGCGTCAGGCTGATGATCGCGCCCTTGGCAGCGATATAGGCGCTGTTGCCCTTGCCGCCGGCAATGGCGAGTTGCGACGCCAGCGTGATGATCGAACCGTTGCCCTGTTTCTGCATCTGCGGGACGGCCGCGCGCGCCCACAGCCAGGTGCCTCCGACATTGGTGCGAAACACGGCGTCCCAGTCTTCGGGAGTCGTGGTAATCACGGTGCCGCTGCAGGAAAAGCCGGCCGATGTCATCAGCACGTCGAGCTGACCACGGCGTGCGACAATCTCACGCGTGACGGTCTGCGCGAAATCGCCGTCGCCGACATCGCCGACATGCACCGAGGCGCTGTTCGCATCGGGGAGTGCCGCCAATGTCTCTTTCAATCCGGCTTCATCACGATCGACCAGTGCGACGAAGGCACCTTCCTGCGCGAACAGCATGGCACTGGCCTGGCCAATGCCGGAGCCCCCGCCGGTGATGATTGCGGTACGTCCCTGAAGTCTCATGTCATCATCCCTCACTATGCCGCGCTGACCAGTCGATCAGATCCGCGGCTGAGTCGGCGCAGCCGAATTTGGCGCGCCATCCGAATTCCTGTTCCAGCCGCGCGACCGAGAGTGGCGCGCGGTCGCTGTCGCTGTGCAGATCGATGGTCGGGGTTTCGCCGGTGCCGGCCAGACGGCAAACAAAATCCGGATGGTGCTCTGCCAACTGCTGGCCCCATTCGAGCGCCGACCACGGCGAACTCGTCGAGATGTTGTAGAGGCGATGCTGGGTTCGCGGTGCCTCGATCAGCAGAGCTATGGCATCGGCGACATCAGGCGCATAGATCCAGTCCCGCACGCCGGAACGGACCAGAACGGCGGCGCTCTGCTTCGTGTGCGCCGTAAAAATCTGCATCAGCGGACTGAGCGTATCGCGCACGCCCGTTGCGCGCTCCCACGGTCCGAACACGGCGCTCAGCCGCACGCTGATGAAATCGGTCTGCCAGAGCGCGGCGAGGCGCGCAGCGACCTTTTCTGATGCGAATTTGGTGATGGCGTAGAGCGAGACGGGATCGCAGGGCAGTTCTTCATCGAGAACAGGATATTTGAACGCGGAGGCGCCGTATGCACCGGCTGATGACAGGTTGATCACGCGTTTGACGCCATGGCGCCGCGCGGCGATCAAGATCGGCGTCTGCGCTATCAGATTGACCTGCAGAATGCTCTCGGGATCGGCGGCATCGCGCTCTGTGCCTGCGGTGATCGCTGCGCCGAGGACAACGGCATCGAAGCCGGTCGCGATGACGCCGTCGATCAGTGTTCGGTCGAGCACATCGCCGACGATCACCGAAAGTCTGTCGCCGTGATCAGCGAAGGCCCGCTGCGCCGCCGGTGGCAGCCCTGCGCGGTCGAACAGAGCGACTGTGTGGCCGTGCTCGAGCAGGGCTTCCGCGATATTCAGCCCGACAAAGCCGGTGCCGCCAAAAACGAGAATCTTCATCGATCAGCCTATGAACCGCGTCGCGGTCCTTCGCCCCTCTTTGGACCATCACGCTTCCTGCCCCAAGCACGTTTTGCAGGCGTGTGGCGCACAGTTGAGTGGCAGTCGGACGCGAGCAGCAATTTGACACGGCTTGAGCTTGTCGCATCTTGTGGCTGATGTCACTCACCGGAGAAATTTTGGCCATGGCCGCGTTCGGGATCGTCATCCGCCGTGTCCCGGCGAGGGCCGTATCAACGGCCGCGTAGCAGCGCACGATCGTCGCGCGCGCAGGCGGTGATGAATTCCAGCACCGCGCGCACCGGCGGCTGATCGACGAGGTCCGGATGGGCCAGCAGCCAGATATCTGAGAGGCTGGTGAGTTTCTGCGGTGCGACGCGAACCAGATCCGGATGGGCGTCGCCGACGATGCATGACAATACGCAAATGCCGATCCCGGCGCGGACCGCCGCGAGCATGTCGGCTTGCGAGGAGCAGCGGATGGCGACGGTGGCGTCCTTGGTGATATGGTCACTCCAGCGCCCGAGCTCGGAATTCGTGGATTTGTCGGCAAAGCCGATGACCGTGTGGTCTTTCCAGGCCGCGCGCTGCTCGGGCAGCGGGCGTCGCGCCGCATAGTCGCGCGAGGCGTAGAAGCCAACCCCCAACCGCGCAATTTTCCGTCCCGTGAGATTTTCGTCGCCGGTCTGATAGAGGCGCAGCACGATATCGGCTTCGCGCTTGCGCACGCTGACCGGGAACGGGTGGGTCACCAGCTGGATCTCGATATGGGGATGCTGGCGGATGAACGCGCCGATATGCGGCATTAGCCAGAAATTCGCCAGCGTTGGCCCGATCGATACCTTGACCACGCCGCGTGCGCTCTGGCCCGAAGCACCTGCAACCGCCTCGGCTTTCAGCGCAGCCTCTGCCATCGCCCTTGTGTTTTCATGAAACCGCCGGCCGCGCGCCGTCAGCACCAACCCTTCGTCGGAGCGTACGAACAACTTGGTGCCGAGCTGCTTCTCCAGAGCCGCAATTTCGCGGCTGACGGTCGGGTGGCTGGTGCGCAATTGCCTGGACGCGCCGAGATAGCTCCCGGCGTCGACGACGGCATTGAAGGTGCGGCAGAGGTCCCAGTCCATGTGATCAAATCCGGAAAGTCGATTGTTCAAATTCGAACAACACGCGCACCCGGTCAACCCCTATAGTTCGGGTATAAAAATATAAGGAAACGCCCATGTCGCTCCCCAAAGCCCTCGATGGCACCCTCGAGCTGCCCGTGCTCGGCTCCCCGCTGTTCATCGTCTCCGGCCCCGAACTGGTCATCGCACAATGCAAGGCCGGCATCGTCGGCTCGTTTCCGGCTCTCAATGCGCGGCCCGTCGAGATGCTCGATCAGTGGCTGACGCGTATCGAGGATGAACTCGCGGACTACAAGGCGAAGAATCCCGGCAAGAAGGTCGCACCCTATGCGGTCAACCAGATCTGTCACGCCTCCAACGACCGGCTGATGAAGGACATGGAGACCTGTGTGAAGCACAAGGTTCCGATCATCATCACCTCATTGCGCCCGCCTTCGGAGATCGTCGAGGCCGCTCATTCCTATGGCGGCGTGGTGTTTCACGACGTCATCAACGTCAAGCACGCGCGCAAGGCGGCCGAGCAGGGCGTCGATGGCCTGATTCTGGTCTGCGCCGGTGCGGGTGGCCATGCCGGTACGTTATCGCCCTTCGCGCTTGTGCGCGAAGTGAAGCAGTGGTTCAAGGGCACGGTGCTGGTATCGGGCGCGATATCCGATGGCTATGGAATCGCATCGGCGCTCGCGCTCGGCGCGGACCTTGCTTACATGGGCACGCGCTTCATTGCGACCGAAGAAGCCAATGCCGACCCGGCCTACAAGAAGGCGCTGACCGAATTCGCTGCACATGACACGGTATACACCAACCTGTTCACCGGCATTCATGGCAACTATCTCGGCCCGTCCATCGCTGCGGCCGGTCTCGATCCCGACAATCTGCCGGTGGCCGACAAGACCAAGATGAACTTCGGCTCGGGCGGCAACATGAAGGTCAAGGCTTGGAAGGACATCTGGGGCTGCGGCCAGGGCATCGGGCAGATTACCGATGCGCCGCCGGTGGCCGAACTCGTCGATCGCCTGAAGCGCGAATATGGCGAGGCGACCGGAGACTTTGCGAGACGGGCGCGCGCATAAGCGCGGCCCGATCAAGAAAAATAGGGAGAAGATGATCGTGACTTCAGTCATGTTGAGGACGCTTGGGCTGTTCGCCTTTGCCGTCTGCGTGAATGCGCCGATGCAAGCTACGGCCGACACCAAGCAAGAAATTAGAATAGGGCAGACGCTGCCCTATAGCGGTCCGCTGTCAGGCTTTGGTGCGATCGGTCGCACCCAGGAGGCCTATTTCGCCAAGATCAATGCGGAAGGCGGCATCAACGGCCGCAAAATCAAGTTCATTAGCCTCGATGACGCCTATTCACCGCCGAAGACCGTCGAACATACGCGTAAGCTGGTCGAACAGGACGAGGTGCAGGTCATGTTCGGCTCGCTCGGAACCGCGACCAACAACGCCGTGCATAGGTATCTCAACGGCAAGAAAATTCCGCAGCTCTTCGTGCTATCAGGCGCAACCAAATGGGCCGATCCGAAAAACTTTCCCTACACGATGCCCGGTATGGCGGCTTACGAATCCGAGGGCGTGATCTACGCCAAATATATTCTGCAAACAAAGCCTGATGCGAAGATTGCCATCCTGGCGCAGAACGATGATTTCGGCCGCGACTACGTCAATGGCTTCAAGCGCGGACTCGGCGCCAAGGCCGCAACGATGATCGTTTCCGAAGCAAGCTATGAAACCAGCGCGCCGACCATCAGTTCGCAGCTTGCGACACTGAAGGCGTCCAACGCCAACGTGCTGTTCGGTGTGGTGCTCGGGAAGTTCACGTCACAGCTGATCAAGGGAGTTGCCGAACTGGGCTGGAAACCGGATTTGACATTCCTGCCCACGTCAGCGGCGTCGATCTCGTTTCTGGCGCCGGCCGGACTTGAAAATGCCGTCGGCATGATTTCGTCCAGCAACCAGAAAGATGTCAACGACGTTCAGTGGGCCAATGATCCCGGCGTGAAGGAGTTCTTCGCGTTCATGAAGCAGTACATGCCCAGTGCAGATCTCAACAATTCCAACTACTCCGCCGGTTATCACTATGCCACGCTGCTGGCGACCGTTCTCAGGGCCTGCAAGGACGACTTCAGCAGCGAGAACATCAAACGTCAGGCGGCTTCGCTCAAGGACGTTGAACTGCCACTGTTGCTGCCCGGTATTACGGTGACAACCGGCCCCGATGATTACTTGCCGTTCCAGCAATTGTTGCTACGTCGTTTTGACGGCAAGAGCTGGGTCGGGTTCGGCAAGGTTCTCGACGATCAATAGCCCTGTGCTTGATGCGCCGCCGGGTATAATCTGGCGGCGCTATCCGCCATCCATGTCCTTCTTTATCGGAACACCATCATGATCGTCAGTGGCGACCGGACCATCAGCTATCCGGATATCATGCAGCGTATCGCCAAGGTGGCGACCGGGTTCAAGCTCCTCGGTGCGGGCGCCGGTGCGCCGGTCGGCATGATGTTGCGCAACGATTTCGCGCTGTTCGAGACGGCGTTCGGCGCCGGTGCGCTGGGCGCGCGCGTCGTCCCGATCAATTGGCATCTGAAGGGCGAGGAGGTCAGCTATATTCTCGCCGACAGCGGTGCAAAGCTGCTCGTCTGTCACGCCGACCTGCTGCCTCAGATCGCCGCGAGCTTGCCCGAAGGATTTCCGATTCTGATCGTCCGCACGCCGCCGGAAATCGCGGCCGCCTATGGTGTTCCCGGTGCGGCGACTGAACCACCCGCCGGTTGCACGGATTTCGACACGTGGCGCGAGCAGCATGCGCCGATGGATAATCCGCCAAAACGCGCGCTGACCATGTTCTACACGTCGGGCACCACTGGCCGCCCGAAGGGCGTGACGCGTGCGCCGATGACGCCCGAACAGGCGGCGGCATCCGAACGCGTCGGCGGTATCACCTATGGGCTAAAGCCGAACGAGAACCAGATCATCCTGATGAATGGGCCGATGTATCATTCGGCGCCGAGTTCGTACGGACTGATGGCGTTCCGGCATGGCAGCACGATTGTCCTCGAACCGCGTTTCGATCCCGAGGACTTGCTGCAACTGACCGAGCAGCATCGCATCACCAATATGCATATGGTGCCGACCATGTTCGTGCGGCTGCTGCGGCTGCCTGACGAGGTGAAGGCACGCTATGACCTGTCGTCACTGCGCTTCATCATCCACGGCGCGGCGCCATGCCCGATCCATGTCAAGCAGGCAATGATCAAGTGGTGGGGACCGGTGATCAACGAATATCTCGGCTCGACCGAGACCGGCGTGCCGATCTGGCATTCCTCGGAGGAGGCGCTGAGGAAGCCCGGCACTGTCGGCCGCGCCATTGAAGGCGGTGTAGTGAAGATCTTCGATGCGGATGGCAAGGAATGTCCGGTCAACGTGCCCGGCGAAATCTTCATGCGGCAGACATCGGTGCCGGATTTCGATTATCAGGGCCGCCCGGACGCGCGGGCCGAAGCCGGTCGCGACGGCCTCATCAGCGTCGGCGACGTTGGCTATCTCGACGAGGACGGCTATCTCTTCATGTGCGATCGCAAGCGCGACATGGTGATCTCCGGCGGCGTCAACATCTATCCCGCCGAAATCGAGAACACGCTGATCGGCATGGACGGCGTGCGCGATTGCGCGGTGTTTGGGGTGCCCGACGACGAGTTCGGTGAACGGCTGATAGGCTGCGTCGAGCTGGAGGATGGTGCGCAGATTTCGCCGGCGGATATCCAGACCTATCTCAAGCAGCGGTTGGCGAACTTCAAGGTGCCGAAGGAAATCCATTTCCACGACGCGCTGCCCCGTGAATCGACAGGCAAGATTTTCAAGCGCAAGCTGCGGGATCTGTATGGAGCCGCCGCAGCGGCCTGAGGCGGGTTGAGAGATGCAAAAAGGCGCGGGGCTCCTCACCCCGCGCCTCCGTGTTTTGGCGCGTCGCGATCAGGTGTTGATCCAGACCGCCTTGATGTTGAGATATTCGTCGATGTGGTGGACGCCGGACTCGCGTCCGTAGCCGCTCATCTTGTAGCCGCCGAATGGCACCGCGGGATCCATCGCCTGATAGCAATTGATCCAGACCGAGCCGGCCTGCAGGGCCTTGGCGAGGCGATGCGCCTTGCTGACATCCCTGGTCCAGACGCCGCTGCCGAGACCGAAGGTCGTGTTGTTGGCGCGCTGCACCAGTTCGTCCATATCGGTGAAGGAGATCGCGGAGATCACAGGCCCGAAGATCTCTTCCTGCGCGATCTTCATGCTGTCTTGGACATTGGCGAACACGGTCGGCTGCACGAAGAAGCCCTTCGACAGTTCGCCGTCCATCAGGCGGCCACCGCCGGAAAGTGCCTTGGCGCCTTCACCGCTTCCGGTGGTGAGGTAGCCGGTGACGCGATCGAGCTGTTCCTTGGAGACCAATGGTCCGAGCTGGGTGTCGGGATTGGCGCCATTACCGACCTTCAGCTTCTTGGCGAATTCGGCGACGCGGCCGACGAATTCGTCATAGATTTTCTTCTCGACGAACAGACGCGTACCGGCGCTGCAGATCTGCCCGGAATTCGCGAACACCGCCATGGCGGCGCCGGGAACGGCGGCATCGAGGTCGGCATCCGAAAAAACGATGTTCGGCGACTTGCCGCCGAGCTCAAGTGACACGCGCTTGAGGTTGCCGGCCGAGGCGCGGATGATCGACTGGCCCGTGAAGTGGGAACCGGTAAAGGCGACCTTGTTGACGTCCATATGCGACGCCAGCGCGGCGCCGGCGGTTTCGCCATAGCCCGGCACGACGTTGATGACGCCAGCCGGGAAGCCGGCTTCCAATGCCAGCTCACCGAGGCGCAGCGAGGTCAGCGGTGCTTCTTCCGCAGGTTTCAGCACGATGGTGCAGCCGGTCGCGATGGCGGGACCGATCTTCCAGATGCTTGCGCTGAGCGGGCTGTTCCACGGAATGATCGCGCCGACGACGCCGACGGGCTCCTTCAGCGTGTAGGAGAAGATCTCGCCCGGCAGCGAATTCTCGATGGTCTCGCCGTAGATCAGCGTGGCCTGGCCGGCATAGAAGCGCAGCATGCCGAGGATGCGCTGCTTGCCCGCGAAGGTACGCATGACCGGCGCGCCCATATCGAGCGTATCGAGCAAAGCGAGTTCGTCGAAATTCTTCTCGACGAGCTCAGCGAATTTCAGCAGCAGCGCCTGGCGCTCATAGGGCTTGGCCTTGCTCCACGGACCTTCGAAGGCACGGCGGGCGGCGGCGACCGCGAGGTCGATATCCCCAGCGTCGCCTTCTGCGACGGTAGCAAGCAACTCGCCGGTGGCGGGGTTATGCGTCTCGAACTTCTTGCCCGACTTGGCATCGACCCATTTTCCGTCGATCAGCATCTGCTTGTAGGAGCCGTTCGCATAGGGGTGCGCGGTGGCAGAGATTGGCTGCATCAAGCCCATAATGTGATCCTCCCGGACATTTGATTGAAGTGTCGTTGTAGCGCGCCGAATATATCGTTTTCGCGAAACGGGTAAAGGCGGGGAACCCCATCGCCGCGCATGGGAGACTTGCCCGGAATTGAAGAAGATGCCGGAGGCAGCGGCCTTGGTGGCGGAATCCGGATCGGCGTCGTCGAAGATCACATTGGCCGATTTGCCACCCGCGACGCGCTGCTGAAATTACCGGCTATGCCGCGTCCGACACCGGTGCGATCAAGACCATCAATCAGGTGTTTCACGGCAAGAAGTCTTAGGCCATGCGCGGACGGGCGCCGGTGCACGCGTTAGCGCTGTTGTGAGATGCGATCACGCGCGTTGATGTTATACGCAGTTGCCTGGACTTGCCTCGATCTGGAGAACGATATGTCCCACGCCGCTCTGTCCCCCGGTTCCGTTGCCGTCATCACGGGAGGCGCGTCGGGCATTGGCCTTGCCGCAGCAACGGCGTTTGCGCGGCTGGGCCTGCGTATTTGCATTGTCGATCTTGGCGAGGATCGCCTGATGGACGCGGCCGGCAAGATCGCCAGCGTGGCGCGCGGCGGACGTGACGATGTGATGACGGCCGCGGTCGATGTCAGTGACGTCAGCGCGATGACGAGGCTCGCCGCCGATGTGCAGGCGCGCTTCGGTGGCTGCGATGTGCTGATGAACAATGCCGGCATTCAAGTGCCGACTTCTGCGCTCGGACCACGCGATAATTGGGAGCGGCTGCTCGGCGTCAATCTCTGGGGCATCGTCAATGGCTGTCAGGCCTTCGTTGCGGACATGATCGCGCGGAAGCGTCCGGGCCTGATCGTCAATACCGGCTCCAAGCAGGGCATCACCACGCCGCCCGGCAATCCCGCCTACAATGTCTCGAAGGCCGGCGTGAAGGCCTATACGGAAGCGCTGGCGCATGAGCTGCGCAATACCGGGGGCTGCCAGATCTCTGCGCATCTGCTGATCCCGGGCTTCGTCTTTACGCCGCTCGCGGCCGGTGGCCGCACCGAGAAGCCGGATGCGGCGTGGACAGCCGAGCAAACGGTAGACTTCATGATGCAACGGCTTGAAGCTGGCGACTTCTACATCCTCTGCCCGGACAACGACGTGCCACGGGCGCTCGATGAACGCCGCATGTTGTGGGCGACCGGCGATGTCGTCGAGAACAGGCCGGCGCTGTCGCGCTGGCATCCCGACTATGCCGATGCCTTCGCAGACTTCGTCAAACGCAAATAGAAACCAAAGAGAACAACAAGGGAGAAGCGCCGTGGACTACGTCAAGTTTGGAAACACCGGTCTGGATGTCTCGCGTCTGTGTCTGGGGTGCATGACCTATGGCATCTCGGATCGTGGCGCGCATGCGTGGACGCTGGATGAGGAGAAGAGCCGGCCGCTGATCAAGCAGGCGATCGAGCTCGGCATCAATTTTTTCGATACGGCGAATGTCTATTCGGATGGCACGTCGGAGGAAATCGTCGGCCGCGCGCTGAAGGATTTTACCAGGCGCGACGACGTGGTGCTGGCAACCAAGGTCTATAACCGCATGCGCAAGGGTCCGAACGGCATGGGCCTGTCGCGCAAGGCGATCATGACCGAGGTCGATCACAGCCTGCGCCGTCTCGGCACCGACTATATCGATCTCTATCAGATCCATCGTCTCGACAAGAACACGCCCATCGAGGAGACGCTGGAGGCGCTGCACGACGTCGTGAAAGCCGGCAAGGTCCGCTATATCGGCGCGTCGAGCATGTATGCCTGGCAGTTCTCCAAGGCGCTCTATACGTCGCGCCTCAATGGTTGGACCGAATTCGTCAGCATGCAGAACCATGTCAATCTGCTGAACCGCGAGGAAGAGCGCGAGATGCTGCCGCTCTGCGCGGATCAGAAGATTGCGGTGATGCCGTGGAGCCCGCTGGCGCGTGGCCGCCTGACGCGCGCCTGGGATCAGACCAGCGAGCGCCAGCAGACTGATGAATTCGGGAAGACGCTCTATGTGCAGTCCGAGGAGTCGGACCGCAAGATCGTCGAGCAGGTGGCCGCGGTCGCCAAGGCGCGCAGCGTGCCGCAGGCGCAGGTCGCGATGGCTTGGCTGCTGCAGAAGAAAGGGATCACGTCGCCGATCATCGGTGCCTCGAAGCCGGCGCATCTGACGGATGCGGTGGCTGCGCTTTCGCTCAAGCTATCGGGCGAGGAAATCGCTGCGCTTGAGGCGCCATACGTGCCGCATGCCGTGGCAGGTTTCGGCTAGGACAACGAAGCCTCTGCGTACCGATACGGTGCGCAGAGGCTTTGTATTCAGGTCAGCTGCAGCCGCCGGCAGGGGCCGCGCGGTCATCTCGCGGCGGGCACGGCCGAACTGGTCCACTTCGATGGTAACCAAGTCCGTAAGTTCTTGACCAGCAACTCGCCGGCGCGGTGGATGATATGTCGCCGCGGATGGCGGCCATAGCCGCCTTGGCGGTCCATGGCCAGAAACTGGTGATTTTGCGATCAATGGACGGTTGCAGCGCAGCGATTGAGCTTGTGGCTGGGGCGATTGCAGAAAGTCGCATGTCGATTCTCGGAGCCCGGAAAGGCGACCTTAACCGGTATTCATGCACGTTCAGGATGAAGCCGAGGACTCCGGTATCCTTTAATATTGATGCAACGCCTGGCCGATATTTGAAGGCAACCGAAAGCGTGGCAGGAGATTTTCAATGACCAAGCTAGACGCGGAAGTCGATGACCTCATCGCCGCCTGCCATGGCGACACCCGCGGTACCATTGCTGCGCTCATCCTCGTCAACCAGCAACTCGAAACCGAACTGGCCGAGCTGCGTGCGCAGATGGCCGCGCGTCCGTTGGATGAGCAGATGGTGCACGCCGTTCTGCACTGATTGACCTAGCGCAAGTGAATGCACCCAACTGTGGTGCATAAATTCAACCTCGGCTGGAATTCGGAGCGCCCCTCGGCGTAGCCTGTGATTCCCGGACGGAGGTTTGAATGCCCAGGCAATTTGGATTGAGAACGACATCGCTGATTCCACCGTCGGGGTCGGCGGCACATTGCAGTAATGCGTCGGGCCTGATCGCATGGATGCTTGCGTTGAAGAATCGTGCGCTTCATCGCGCCGCGGCGATCAAGCGCTCGTCGTCATACGCAGCGTTGCCCCATGCGCCTGCGAGCTGGCGCGGCTCTCGTGGCCGACGATCGGTCTCGGTCAACTGAGATCAATACAGCGGCTTCTTCCTGGCGCTGCCGCCGCGGCTATCGCAGAACTGGCGGCGGTCGAGTCGAGCGACGCGCGACGAGCAAGGGAGCCGTGACCACGTGACGCGCATCGCCGCGGACGCCCTCGATCAGGTCGAGCAGGAGTTCGCCGGTCTGTTCTCCCATCTCACGGTGGCTGATGCGGATAGTGGATAGCGGCGGGTCCACCAAATCTACCAGCGGCATGTCGTTGTGGCCGATCACCGACACGTCTTCCGGACATCGCTTGCCGATGTCGCGCAGAGCCTCGTAGACGCCCAGTGCCAGAAGATCGTTTGCCGCGACGATGGCTGTGGCCTCGGGGCGCCGCGCGAGCAGTCTGAGTGCGGCAGCCTTTCCGGCGTCGCGGGTGAATGCTTCGGCTTCTTCGATATCGTCCTCGGTCGGTGCAAAGCCCGTCGCTCTCATCGCGTCCATGAAACCGTGGCGCCGGAGCGAGCCGGTCGATAGCGTTTGCGGCCCTGCGAGATGAAGAATGCTGTGATGTCCAAGTTCGACAAGATGAGCGACTGCGAGCCGCATGCCGGCGACGTCGTCCGAGACCACCGAAGGCACACGCGCTTGCGCTTCCGCGCGATTGACGAGCACGACAGGGACTTTCCAACTCAGACAACGCTCGACCGCGTCATCCTTGAGGGCGACATTCGCCAGCACGAGGCCATCCACGCGGCGAGCGACGAGCCGCTGAACGATGTCCTCGTCGCCCGACCGTCGTGGCTGTGGATCCGCAACGATCAGCGCGTAGCCGCGCGCCGATAACACGCTTTCAAGGCCGCTGATGATCGGCGAGAAGACAGGATTCGCGATGTCCGGGACGATGATGCCGACCATGTTCGACCGGCCGCTGCGCAGGCTCGCAGCGACCGTATCCGGGCGGTAACCCAGCCGCTCCGCGGCTTCCAGAATGCGGCGCACCACGGCCTCGCCGATGCGCCCGCGGCGGGCAGGGTCAAGCGCGCGCGATACGGTGGACGGATGCACTCCCACCTCGCGCGCAACATCCTTGATTGTCGTCATTCCGGCCATGACCCTCAAATTACGCGTTGTTGTTGACGTGCGCAATCGATTGCGCTAACTGTGCAATCGATTGCGCAGGCCTTTGGCTGGCGCCAACGCAAAATATTGAGGGAGTGGCGATGATCATTACCCGCCAGGAAGACGTTACCCAGGTGGTGCTCGACGCGATGGGCGGTGCGCCCAATGAGCGGCTGCGCACCGTGATGACCGCCTTCGTTCGCCACTTGCACGACTTTGCGCGCGAGGTCCGGCTGACGGAGGCGGAGTTCGAATTCGCCATCGATTTTTTGAATCGCATCGGCCAGGCGACGAACGACACCCACAATGAAGGCGTACTCTTCAGCGACGCAGTCGGGCTTTCGACCTTGGTCTGCCTGTTGAACAACGGCAAGGATGGCGCCAGCGAGACTGCGGCCGCGTTGCTCGGGCCGTTCTGGCGGGCGAATGCTCCGCGGGTGGAAAACGGTGCCTCGATCTTGCGTTCGCCAACGCCCGGTGCGCCGCTTTTCGTCGATTGCCGCATCACCGATGCGCAGGGAGCGCCGCTCTCGGATGTCCGCGTTGATGTCTGGCAGGCGTCGCCATCCGGAATGTACGAAAACCAGGACGCCGGTCAGGCCGACATGAATCTGCGCGGCGTGTTCGAGACCGATGCGAATGGCCGCTTCGCCTTCCGCTCGGTCAAGCCCGCTGGTTATCCGGTGCCGACTCATGGTCCGACCGGGGAGATGCTGGCCGCGCAGCGCCGGCATCCGTTCCGGCCGGCGCATCTGCATGTGCTTGCCTTCAGGCCGGGTTTCAAAACGCTGATCACGCAGATCTTCGTCGATGATGACGAGCATCTGGAGAGCGACGTCGTATTCGGCGTGACGCGTGCGCTGATCGGCGATTTCCGCAAGGGCGAGGGCGCGCCGCCCGCTCCGGATGTCTCCGGTGAATGGTTCAGCCTATCCTACACTTTCGTGATGGAGCCCGGCGAAGCCGTGCTCCCGCAACCTCCCATCAAGTGAGCTGTCGATGCCGGATATTCTCGCAAACAAGGTAGCCGTGGTGATCGGCGGTTCGGGCGGCATTGGCGCCGCGGCCGCGCAAGCCTTGGCCGCTGAAGGCGCCCGTGTCGTCGTGACCTGGCGCTCCGGAGAAGCAGCCGCCAACGCATTGCTGGCCGGCCTCCCGGGCGCGGGCCATCTGGCCAGACGCGCGGTCGTTGAAGACAGCGCAACGCTGGTGGCGCTTGCCGACGAGGTGGAGCGAGCGTTCGGTCGCTGCGATATTCTCGTCAACACCGCGGGCTACACCAAGCCGATCCCGATCGGCGATCTCGACGCGCTGACCGATGAGTTCATCGACGACATGTTCAAGGTGAACTGGCGCGGCCAGTTCGCGGCCATCCGCGCTTTCGCGCCGCTGCTCAAGGCGAGCGGCGACGGGCTCATCGTCAACGTCTCCTCGATCGCGGGGCTGAATGGCGTCGGCTCCAACCTGGCTTATGCGGCGATCAAGGCCGGCATCGATACCATGACCAAGTCGCTCGCGCGGGCATTGGCGCCGGCGGTACGCGTGATGGCAGTGTCGCCGGGCGTCGTGGCCACTGACTTCGTGCCGGGCCGCGATGCGGCCGCACTGGAAAAGGTCGCGGGGACCATCCCGCTCAAGCGTGTTGCGACGGCCGAGGATGTCGGCCGCGCGATCGCGGCCTGCGCCACCCACCTGACCTATTCCACCGGCTCGCTGATCGTCGTCGACGGCGGCCGGGCGTTGTAAGGAGAGAGACTGATGCGCCCGATGCTCGACAAGATCGTCATCACCTGCGCCGTTACCGGCAACCTGACGCGGCCGGACCAGACGCCGCATCTGCCGATCACGCCGGAAGAAATCGCCGACGCCTGCCTCGGTGCCGCGGAAGCCGGCGCGGCAGTCGCGCATATCCATGTGCGCGAGCCCGGCACCGGCGCGCCGTCGATGAAGCTCGAATATTATCAGGACGTCGTCGCGCGCATTCGCGCCCGCAATCGCAACCTGATCCTGAACATCACGACTGGTCCCGGCGGTCGCTTCGTGCCCTCGCAGGACGATCCCAAGGTCGCCGCCGCCGGCACCACGCTGATGAATCCGGAAGAACGCGTCGCCCATATCACGGCGCTGAAGCCCGATATCTGCACGCTCGATCTCAACACCATGAATTCCGGCGGGCAGGTGGTGATCAACACGCCCGGCAATGTACGCCGCATGGCGAAAGTCATCCGTGAGGCCGGCGTGAAACCCGAGATCGAACTGTTCGATTCCGGCGATATCGCGCTGCTGCACGATCTGCTCGCCGACGGTACGCTCAGCGGCCCGGCGCTCACCTCCTTCGTGATGGGCGTGAAATACGGCTTCCAGCCGTCGCCGGAAACGGTGCTGTATGCGCGCGGTTTGCTGCCGCGGGATGCGCATTTCACGGCCATTGGCATCGGCCGCTCCACATTTCCCATGGTGGCACAATCGGTGCTCGCCGGCGGTCATGCCCGCACCGGTCTGGAAGATGCGGTGATGCTCGGCCGCGGCGTGCTGGCGCCGTCCAACGCTGTGATGGTGGACAAGGCACGCCGCATCATCGAGGAACTCGGTGCGCAGATCGCGACGCCCGCCGAGGCGCGCACGCTGTTTGATTTGCCGGGCGCCGCATAACACTGCATTCGAGGATTGAAATGACTGCTGCCGCCAAGACTACCTCCAGCGTCACCGCAACATGCCTGCGGGTTGCCGCCAAGGCTGATCGCATCGAGAATGTGGCGCTCGGCATCGAGCAACGCACACTCGCCTGCGCCGGACCGGACGATGCGCTGGTCGAGATAAAGGCCGCCGCGATCAACCCGTCGGATGCCAAGGCGACGCTCGGTCTGATGCCGCATGCGGTCTTTCCCCGCACGCCCGGCCGCGACTTTGCCGGCGTCGTGATCGATGGGCCGGCCGAGCTGATCGGCAAGGAGGTGTTCGGTTCGTCCGGTCAACTCGGGATCGGCCGCGACGGCACCCATGCCACGCATCTGGTGGTCGAAGCCTCTGCGCTGGTCGAGAAGCCGGCGAACGTCAGCCTCGCGGAGGCGGCCGGCATCGGCGTGCCCTTTGTCACCGCGCAGGAAGGCTTTCGCCGCAGCGGTATGCCGAAGCCCGGCGAGACGGTGTTGATCCTCGGCCTGAACGGCAAGGTCGGTCAGGCCGCGACACAGATCGCGTCATGGCAGGGCGCCCGCGTGATCGGCGTCGTCCGCAAGGATGAGCTTTATGCCGGCTATGCCCATGGCGAGGTGACCGTCATCGATTCCAGCCGCAATGACGTCGCCGCGATGGTGCGCGAACTCACCGGCGGCAAGGGCGCGGACATCGTCTACAACACCGTGGGCGAACCCTATTACGACGCCGGCACGAAATCGCTCGCGCATCTCGGCCGCCAGATCTTCATTGCCTCTACCAAGGCCACCGTGCCGTTCGACATCTTCGCCTTCTATCGCGGCAAGCACACCTTCTTCGGTGTCGACTCGCTGTCGCTGTCATCGCCGGAAGCCGGCGAGATCCTGCGTGAACTGGTGCCGGGTTTCGCCAGCGGCGCGTTGAAGCCGTTTCCGATCAAGCTGGATGCGATCTACCCGCTGGAGCGCGCTGCAGAGGCCTATGTCGCCGTGCTCGGCTCCTCGCGCGATCGTCTTGTTTTTCAGCCGAACGGGTGAAGCCATGCATGTCGTCCGCCTGAACGATGCCCCGCGCTACGAAGCCCCCGGCCACAATGACATGCGGATGTTCCGCCTGCAGGGCCGCGATGCCGGGCCAGGCGATGTGATGTGGCTCGGCATGAGCCAGATCCTGCCGGGCGGCGGCATTACACCCTCGGCCTCGCCGGAGGAGAAGTTCTACGTCGTCCTCGAAGGCGAGGTGACCTTCGAGACGCCGGACGGCATCGCCACCCTGGGCACCTGGGATTCCTGCCGCATCGCGCCGAACGAGACGCGCGCCCTGCGCAACGAGACGAAACGACCGGCGGTAGTGTTGCTCGCAATGCCACTGCCCAACACCGCAAGAGGCTGAAGGCCCGGCACTCAAATACTCCAGGGAGAAACAAATGGACCGCCGACAATTCCTAATCGGCTCTGGCCTCGCCGCGACTACGGCGCTGATGGGCGGCAGAGCCGTTGCGCAGACTTATCCAAACCAGCTCGTGCGCCTTATCGTGCCGTTTTCGGGTGGCAGCATCACCGACATCCTTGCCCGTTCGGTTGCCGAGAAGCTGACCGCGAAATGGAAGCAGCAGGTCATCGTCGAGAACAGGCCGGGCATCGCGGGCGTCAGCAGCGTCGCCAAGGGACCGGCCGACGGCTCGCAGATCATGCTGACCTCAAACGGCCACAGCGTGGTCGGCGTGGTCAACAAGAACCTCAACTTTGATCCGATCAAGGATTTTGCTGCGATCAGCCGTGTCGGATCGACGCCGTCCATCCTGATCGTCCCGCCGGATGCACCGTTCAAGACGCTGGTCGAACTGATCGCCGCAGCGAAGGCCAAGCCGGATTCGCTGAGCTACAGCTCGGCGGGGGTCGGCAGTGCCACCGGCATCGCGGCCGAGCTGTTCAGGAATCTCACGCAGACCAAAATGGTGCTGATCCCGCACCGCGGACTGCCGGAATCCCAGATCAGCATCATGCGTGGCGACACCTCGGTTGCCTTCACCTATTTCGGCGTCGGCGGTGATCTCATCCAGTCAGGCAAGCTGCGTGCACTGGCAGTGACCGGCAAGAGCCGCATGGCGCAACTGCCCGATGTGCCGACCTTCGCTGAGGCGGGGCTTCCCGAATTCACCTATGATAGCTGGTTCGGCCTGCTCGCCGCCGCCGCCGTACCCAAGCCGATCGTCAACCAGATCGCGCGCGACGCCGCAGAGGCGCTCAGCGATCCGGCCCTGATCAAGCAATTCGCCGGACAGGGCGTCGATATCGCGAGCTCGACACCGGAAGCTTTTGAAACGGAGCTGCGCAACGATGCGGAGCGTTATGGCAAGCTCGTCGCGATGTCGACCGACGGGGCGGCCAAGTAGGAAGGCAGGCCTGCAGCACGCGACGCGTCTGCAGGCCTGTTGGTGTTACTTCGCGATATAGGCGTCGGGGGTCGGGCAGGTGCGGTTCTTGTAGGGGACGAGCCAGGGCGCGTAGTTCGCCTTGGTGATAATCGCACCCGGAATCGTGACCTGCTTCGGCGCGCTCTGGCCGCGAATGGCGTTGAGGCCCACCGCGGTGGCGACGCAGCCGATCTTGAAGCCGTCAAACTCCGCGATCGCCAGCAGGCTACCCGCCTTCACGGCTTCAACTGCCTCCGGCACGCCGTTGATCGAGACCACAGCCACGTTCTTGCGGCCGGCGGCATTGAGCGCCTCGATAGCGCCGAGCGCGGACGCGTCGGCAGCGGCGATCACGCCGTCGATGGTGCTGAACTGCTGGATCAGGTTTTCCATCGTCTGCATGCCGAGCAGGCGCTGGAAGTTGGTGGGCTGCGAGGCCAGTATTTTGATGTTCGGATAGTCCTTGGCGGCGGCGTCGAAGCCGCGCTTGCGTTCGTCGCCCGTGGTCGAGCCCTTGACGCCTTCGAGGATCACCACATTGCCCTTGCCGCCGAGGTGGTCGAACAGGGTCTTGGCGATGTCGTAGCCGAGCTTGTAATCGTCCTGGCCGACAAAGGAGAGGTAAGGGGCGTCGCCGCCGCGGTCGTTATAGTTGATGATCGGGAGGCCGGATTCGATCAGCCGCTTGATCGTCGGCAGTTGCGCCTTGGCGTCGATCGGCATGAACAGCATCAGATTGGGCTTGGTCACGCCGACATCTTCGAGCTGCGACATGCCCTCGGTGATGTTGTTCGGCTTGGTCGGCGTATAATACTTGACCGTCGCGCGCATCTTCTCGGCCATCTGCGCGACGCCGGCGCGCACCCCCTCGAAATGCGGGTCCACCTGGTTCTTCGTGAAGGCCGCAATCGTTTCGCCATCGGCGCGCGCGGCCGAAGAAGACAGGGTGCCGCAAATGACAGCGGCAAGAACGCATCGGATAGATCTGGTGGTTCGCATGATGGCCCCTCTGGTTGTGAATGACGAGACGTGTGGAGAACGGGTGATGCCGGGTCTATGAGCTCCCTGGTCGGCGTCTGCTCAAAGCGAGGTCCGCGAGAATGGCGATGAGGACAACCGCACCGTTGACGAAGGGATGCCAGGTCGCGGCGACATTCAGCAGATTAAGACCGTTGACGATGATGGTGAGCAGGATGGCGCCGAGCACGGTACCGACAATGTTGCCGCTGCCACCGAACAGCGACGTGCCGCCCACAAGCACGGCCGCGATGGCGGGGAGGAGTAAGGGTTCGCCGATTCCGGGCTCCGCGGCATTCAGGCGCGCCAGGTAGACCAGCGCCGCGATGCCGGCCGTCAGGCCGCTGAGCACGTAGAGCAGCAGCCGGCGACGCTCGACCGGTACGCCGGACAGCAGCGCGGCAGTCTGGTTGGCGCCCATGAAATACGCCTCACGGCCGAAGGTCGTGCGGTGCAGGAGGGTGCTGCAGGCGAGACAGACCACAAGCGTGATCCAGATCGGCAGCGGAACGCCGAGGAAGAAGCCGGTGCCGAAATAGCGAAACGACATGGGCATTCCGTAGATGGTCTGCCCGGCCATGAACCAGTAGGCGATGCCCTGTGCCACCCACAGCATGCCGAATGTCGCAAGGAAGGGCGGCAGCCGCAGGCGGTTGATCATCAGCCCGTTGGCGAAACCGATCAGCGTGCCGGCACCGATGGCAACGGCGACGCCATACCACGGATTGCCGGTGGTCTTGATCGCGGCTGCCGCGAGACAGGCCGACAGCGTCAGATTGGCGCCGACCGACAGATCGAGGCCGCCGCCGATGATGACGAGTGTGAGACCGGACGCGACGAGAAACAGCAGGCTCGCCTGCCGCAGCATGTTCAGGAGATTGCTCACCGAAGCGAATCCCGGATCGACCGCCGTCAATGCGCCGGCAATCAGAACGATCAGCACGAGCCGGCCGAGCAGGGCCGCAGCGTCGGGGGAGAGGGACGACGGGCGGATATCGAGCGTTGCCGGGACCGTCATGCCGCGCGCCTCACGAATTGCTTGCGCGCCTGGTCGATCAGCAGCGCGAGAATGAGCAGGAGGCCGATGCACACGACCTGCAGCGACGAGTCGATGGAGAGGATGTTGAGGCCGTTGCGCAGCACGGTGATGGCGAGCGCGCCGAGCACGGCGCCGAACAGCCAGCCTTGTCCTTTCTCGAAGGATGTGCCGCCGAGCACCACCGCGGCTATCGCCTCGAACTCCATGCCAATGCCGACGGTCGGATGCGCCGAATTGGTGCGTCCGATCAACAGCACCGCCGAGAGACCGATGATCGCGCTGCCGAGCACATAGACCGCGAGGTGGACGAGATTGGCGCGAATGCCGGCGAGACGCAGCGCGTCCTTGTTGCCGCCGATGGCGATCACATAGTTGCCCAGCCGCGTCCGGTACAGCAGCAGCCACAGCGCGGCATAAAGGGCGACCGCGATCACGATCGGCAGCGGGACGAACCAGAGCTGCGAGCGATAGAAGGTTTCAATGGCCGGCGTGAAACCGCCGACCGGGTCGCCATTGGTGAGCACCAGCGCAATCCCTTGCATCAGCCCCATCGTGCCGAGCGTGACGACGAAAGCGGGCAGCGCGAGATAGGCGATCAGAATGCCATTCAGGGCGCCGAAAACGGCGCTGACTGCGAAAGCTGCCGCACAGGCGGCAAACACGCCCCATCCGGCGAGAAGCGCCTCGGCGACGATGACGCCGCTCAGCCCGAGCAGGGCTCCGGCCGACAGGTCGAGACCCTCGGTCAGAATGATGAGCGTCATCGGCAACGCGATCATCAGCAGCAGCGAGGTTTGCAAGCCGACATTGACGAGATTGGTCTGGGACACGAATCTCGGATTGACGAGCGTGAACAGTGCCAGCATCAGGATTAGCAGGAGGCCGGCGCCGGGGATGGCGCCAAGCAACTGGGCTATGCCGGACTTTCGCTGCAGTGGGACCGAGGCGCTCATTGATGCACCGCCAGTTCGAGGATGGCCCGTTCGGTCAACTGGTCGCCGGCAAGATGCCCGACGATGCGGTGGTCGCGCATGACATAGGCGCGGTCGCAGAGCTGGACGAGCTCCGGCAGCTCCGAACTGATGACGACGACACCGGCCCCGCCTTCCACCAGTTGATCGATCAGGCGATAGATCTCGGCCTTGGCGCCGACATCGACGCCGCGCGTCGGCTCATCCAGCAGGAACAGCTTGGCTCCCGCGGCCAGCCATTTGGCCAGCACGACCTTCTGCTGGTTGCCGCCACTGAGGGTGTGGACGCTCTGGCGCGTACCATGCGCGGCAATGCCGAGCTGTGCGATCAGCCCGCGTGTGTCCCGCTCTGCCTTGGCTGGCGAGAACCAGCCGGAGGCGAAGCTGCGCCACAGCGAAGCGACCGTGGCATTGTCGCGGACATCGAGTGGCAGCGCCAATCCCTCCCGCTTGCGATCTTCCGGGAGCAGGGCCATGCCCGCCCGCACCCGCCTGTCCGGTGTGGCCGGCGCGCGCGATCCCGACAGAGAGATCTCGCCGCTGGCGATGGGATCCGCGCCGAACAAGGCGCGAACCACTTCGGTTCGACCGGAACCGACCAGACCGGCAAGCCCCACCACCTCGCCGGCGAGAATTTCGATGGAGATGTCCGACAGTTTGGCCGTGCTCACATCCCTGGTGAACAGGATAGGCTCGCCGGGCGCGCGCGGCGTCCGTGCAAGCTGCGATCCCGATGCCCTCCCGATCATCGCGCCCACCATCTCGGCCTGGCTTTTCTGATCGCGCAGCACGCTGGTCACGACGGCGCCGTCGCGCAGGATGGTGATGCGATCGCCGAGCATCTGCACCTCCTTCATGCGATGGGAGATGTAGACGATGGCGACGCGCTTTTCCGTCAGTCGCGCGATGGTTTGAAACAGGCGATCTGATTCACGCTCGGAGATAGCGGCCGTCGGCTCGTCCATCACGAGCACCCGCGCGTTCTGCGAGAGCGCCTTGGCGATCTCCACCATCTGCTGCTGGGCTACGCCGAGGTCCGCGGCATATGAGCGAGTGTCGTAGTCAAGCCCGAGATCGTCGAGGATGATGCGCGCGGCCGCATGCATGGCCGCCGAATCGACGAGGCCGAAACGGCTGAATGCGGCTTCGCGACCGAGAAAGATGTTCTGGGCGATGTCGAGATACGGGACCAGCGAGAATTCCTGGAAGATGACGGCGATGCCAAGCGCGCTGGCATCGGCCGGGCGGGCGACTGAGACCCGGCGGCCCTCGATCTCGATGTGACCCCGATCGGCCGCATAGGCGCCGTACAGCGTCTTGATCAGCGTCGACTTTCCCGCGCCATTCTGGCCGAGGATGACATGGACCTCGCCGGCATAGACGTCGAGCGATACGTTCTTGAGCGCATGCACACCGGGAAAGGACTTATCGATACCGACCAGACGCAGCAGCGGCGCATCGGCTTCGCTTCCGGTCGCTAGCGGCGCAAATCCTGTTGAGGCGTGCAGCGAGCCGCCTCCTTGCTCATTCTGAATTTCAGTGCCGTGCATCATTGTCGGCCTCGTTCGGCCCGATGACCCGGGGCCGGCGGGAGGTCGCATCCGGTCTATTTCTGCACGGGAATGGCGGCGATCATGTCGAGCTCGACACGGGCGCCCTGGGTCGAGAGCTGGTTGATGCAGATGGTGGTGCTGGCCGGCGTCCAGTCGCCGAAATATTCCTTCATCACCTTCACCATACCGTCCTGGTCCCGGATGTCGGTCAGGTACTTCGTCACCTTGACGATGTCGGTCCAGGCGAGCCCTTCGTGGTCCAGGATCGACTGGATCGTCTGCATGGCACGGTGGGTCTGGTCCTCGATCGAATTGGGGTGGTCGTGCTCTTCGAGGACGTGCGGATGCTTGTGATAGAGCGGCGAGGGCGTCGCCCCGGAGATGAACAGCATGCCGCAGGGCACTTCGATGCGGATCGCGGGCGCATAGGGCATATCGGGCTTCCGCTCCGGCATCGTCTGGATTTCCTTGACGTGCGGATTGGATGGCGATGTCGCAAAGGCCGGCTTGGCTGTCATGGTCGTTTCCTCGATGGCGGACGTTGGTCGCACTGTGACCTTCTCGCGAGGTGGCATCCGGCCGCCCCGTCATGGAGCGTGAGGTCAAACTATCTTTGAGTCAAGATAAAATATCTTTTCAGAAAGATAGATGGATTTGCATCTATTCGGTGCCCCGTGCCTATATGCTGGTCGGCATGACCACCGATTCGATTGATGAGATCATTGCGGGCTGGGGCCGGAGGCGGCCCGACCTCGACGCCGGCCACCTTGATGTTGTCGGGCGGATTGTCCGGCTGTCCGTGCATATGCGCAGCGCCATCGAGCCGGCGCTCGAGGAGCAGGGCTTCAACTGGGAACTGTTCGATCTGCTCCTGACGATTTACCGTCGCGAGGCCGACAGCAGCATCGGCGTTCGACCGACCGACCTCTATGCGGAATGTCTTCTATCGTCGGGAGGCCTCACCGCGCGGTTGCGGCGCGCCGAGCAGGACGGTTTCATCATCAGGCGCCAGGATCCTGACGATGGCCGCGGCGCAAGGATCACCCTGTCGGCCAAGGGCAGGAACGCGGTCGACAAAGCTATCGCTCGGCACTTCAATCTATCCCGTTCGGTCGATGGAGTGTTGACAGCCAGCGAGCGTCAAACACTCACGCGCCTGTTGCGTAAGCTCCTGATTGCAGCAGAGCGGCCGGGTCCGTGAACGACTACATGTGAAGGCCCCGGGATCGTGCAGGGCGCGGGCGGTGCGCGAGGCCTTTGTCAGCGGACCTTCGATCAGGCGGCGATCGGCTATGCACGTTCAAGCTAAAAGGCGTTGCAGCGGAATGCTCAGCTTTAGCCTAAGACCGTTTCTCAGCCAGTCATGCTCGATCCGGCCTCCCAGTTCGCCGGTCACACTGCGGTCGATGAGAGTGCTACCAAAGCCGCGAGTCTGCGGTTTTATATTGATTTCGGGCCCGCCAGTTTCGTCCCAGTTCAGACTGAAGTAGTCACCGTTCGCGTCCCATGTGACATGGATCGAACCATCCGGCCGAGACAGGGCCCCGTATTTGACCGCATTCGTCGCCGTCTCGTGCAGCACTAAAGCAAGGCCCGTCACGGCCTTTGCTCCCACCGGCACATTGGGTCCGCTTATGACGATGCGGTCAGGTGAGCCATCTTCATAGGGCTGCAGCACCGTGCGCACCAGCGTGTCCATCGTTGTCTGTTCGCTCTCGTGCTCGGTACCCATGATACCCGGACGGACAAGATCCTTGGCCCGCAACAGCGCGTCCAGTCGGCCACGAAGGGCTTGAGCCATCTCCTTTGGGCTTCCGGCACTCCGGGCACTCAGACTGATCATGGAGTGGAAATTGGCGAAAATGTTCTTTACTCGGTGATCCGCTTCGCGAGCGAGCAACCGTTGACGCTCCTGTGCGTTCTTCTGATTGGTTATGTCGATTACCACGCCAACGAAGCGATCCGGCTTGCCATTATCGCCACACAGGCACTCGCCGCGCATCTCGACCCAGCGGATACTCCCGTCTTTCTGAAGAAGGCGGTATTCCTGAACATACTTTTCCTGGGTGAGGACGGTATGATTCACAGCATCGGCGATCCGCTGAACATCCTCGGGATGAATGCCAGCCAGATACTCCGACAACGGGGCACCCTTATCTCCTTTGGCAGGATCGACCGAGAACATTTCAGCAAATCGAGCGTCGGAATAGAAAGTGTCGGACCGTACATGCCAAGCGAACGTACCCACCATCCCGGAAGCGTTCAGAGCTTGCCGCAGTCGCTCCTCGGTGATGGCTAAAGCTCGCTCTGCCAAAACCTGTTGCGTTGTTTCTACGACAATGGCGAGAACGCCTTCTGGACGACCATCGTCGCCCAACACCGGACTGTAATCGAGGTTCATCCAGACCTGCTCAGGGACTGCTGAACGATGAAGGGTGAGTTCCTTATTGCGGTACGAGAGCGTACCGCCGCTCAAGCCGACCTTCATCACGTTGTCGTTGAAGTCGGCCACCTCGGGCCAACCTTCGCGCACCTTTGACCCGAACAGGAGGGGATGGCGTCCTCCGGCAAAAATAGAATAGGCGTCATTGTAGATCATGATGCCGTCCGGTCCCCACAGCAGCACAATGGGAACCGGGGAGCGCAGCAGTACGCTAACCGTGGTCTTCAAGCTTTCGGGCCACTCGGAGATTGGTCCCAAGCCCGCGTTGGGCCAATCGAGCGCACGAATAAGAGCGCCATTTTCACCGCCGCCGAACGGGAAGGATTCATCAGATACCGAGCCCTTCACGGCCACTCCTCTTGATGCTGTTGGGACCTGTTCTAGTTCGGCGGAACACAGCTATCCCTCACCATTTTAGCCGCGTTCACAACAGTGGGAAATGACTAAAGCCAGTCTCAATGGCTGCTTTGGGCCCAAGCCGGCCCGGGAGGGACGGCCGCTCGTGGCGCAAAGCCCGGCCTTTGCCAATAGTGGCGCTGTCTTTCTTGAGTCTGTATTTTTCAGCTCGCTCTGTTGCGATGCGATGAATGATCCCGCCGGGCTGCGCGACATACGATGAAGAAGGGCACGTGATTGGTGCGAAGCGGTCGTTGTGGATGCGTGATGTTTGCGTATCGCTCTGCCGGCAGTTGCCGAGGACAATCGTGAAGGAAAATCAGTAGTAGGTGGTGGGCGCACAAGGGATCGAACCTTGGACCTCTCCCGTGTGAAGGGAACGCTCTCCCGCTGAGCTATGCGCCCGGGATGCCGTCAAGACCAAAACGCCGGGCGAGAGGGCCCGGCGGGACTGACGTCAGTGGCGCGATTTAGGGAATAGGGGGCGGGGGTGTCAAGCGAACCCTGCCGCAAGTCCGCACAATAAGTCTCCCATCCGGCCGGTTGGACCGATCCGGGTTCCCCGGGGCGGTACTAGCCGGGCTGCGAGGCGCGGGATGCGTGGGACTGCAGCGCCCGGATCCGGTCGGCGAGGGTGCTGTTGGGGGCAAAACCTGCGTCATTGGCCGGGCGCGGCTGGCTGGCGGGCGCCGGTTCGGCGGCCAGGATCGCCTCGATCGGCGAATTCGGCCCTTCCAGCGTCATCGCCATCTTGGCGACTTCGGCGGCGATGTCGTTGATGCGCTCGCGCAGCAGGGCATTTTCCATGCGCTCGGTGGCCCATGCGCTTTCGGCCTGCTGGTGGACGCCGTTGAGGTCGCGCTGCAGCCTGGCGCGCTCCTCGCGGGCAGCGGCGAGCTCGGTCTCCAGGGCGGCCTTTTCGGCGCGCAGTTTTTCGATAATGGGCGATCCCTTGGCCCCGTTCATGGCGGCGAGTTCGACCCGCAGATCGCGTGCGATCTGTTCGGCGGCCTCATTGGCCTGACGCAACTGGCTGTTCTCGAAATCGCGCTCTGCCAGGATCTTGGTCTGGGTCGAGAGCTGGCTCTCGAGGTCGGTGACGCGGGCGCCGAGCTGTTCGGCTTCGCGGACCTGGATGGTAAGCTGCTGATCGAGATCCGTCACGCGCTGGCTGAGATTCTCGACCCGGGCGCGGGCTTCGGTCAGTTCGCGCGTCGCGGTGTCGGATTCACCGCGCTGCAGCTCCAGCCGGTGCTGGGTGGTGGCGAATTCCTGTTCGGCATCGCCGACGCGGCCCTTCAATTCCTCGACCTGCGCCCGCACGGCGATGAGCTCGACCTGTCGGCTGTCGGCCACCATGGAGCGGTCGGAGAGTTCGTGAGTGAGCCTGGCGAGTTCGGCCTGCTTGTCGCTCAAGGCCTGTTCGGCGGCGCGCAGCGATGCCGCCTTGGCGGTGAACTCGGCTTCGGTGACGCCGAGTTTTTCCTTCACGGCGGCTTCGCGGGCTTCCAGCGCGAAGATCGTCGCGTTCTTTTCGCCGAGTTCGAGCTTCATGCGGTTGATGGCGTCGGACTTCTTGCCGAGTTCGGCGAGCTGGCTGGTGGTCTTGTTCTTGAGCTGGTCGACGCTCATTTCCAGCCGACGTGCCGCCATGGCGAATTCCGCGCGCAGCTGGTCCTTGTCGGCCTGGATTTCCGCCATCGACAGCGGCGTGGCGGCTTCGAGACGGCGGGTGGTGAGGCGGACGGCGCGGTTATGCACCAGTGGCATGATCATCAGGCCACACAGCATCGAGACCAGAAAACCGATCGCCAGATACATGATCGGCTCAACCATGACGAATGCTCCCACGCATTAAAATGCAGCGGTTACCATGCCATGGCGGGCCGGGCAAAGACAGCGTAACGCCGCGTTAACCTTTATTCGGCCGCTCAGAAGCGCTTGATCGAGGACTGCCGGAGCGCCGGGTCTAGAACGGGTTCCAGGTCGCGGTGGGGGTATATTTGAGATAGCCGATATTGGCACCGAGCCGCAGGCCGAGACCCGAGCGGATCGGGACCAGCACGATATTGTTGGCGGTCAGCGCCGTCATGCCGAAGCCGCCGATGATATAGGCGGAGCCGTCGATGCCGGCGAAGCGCTGATAGATCGCCTGGGTCGCCGGCAGGTTATAGACCAGCGTCATGGTACGGGCGCCGTCGCCGCCCCAGTCGAAGCCGACCGAAGGACCCTGCCAGTAGACGCGCAGATCGCCGGCATTCTTCGTATAGAGCGTGCCTTCGCCGTAACGCAGGCCTGCCACAATCGCGCCGCTGCCTTCCTCGCCGAGAATATAGCCGTTCGGCAGGCCCCACTGGCTGACGGCCTTCTCGATCACCGAGGCGAGGCCGCGCGAGACGTTGCCGAAGAAGCGATGCCCGGCCGTCATGAGTTCTTCGGACCGATAGGTGTCAGGTGCGCCCTGCTGGACGCGCGGCCCTTGCTGCGCAGAGGCCGGCGAGAAGGCGAGCGTGAACGTGGCTAGCGCCAGCGCTGCCAGGCGTGATGCGAAGGTCATGAAAAGAACCCCTGGTATTTCAAATTTGCGACCGCGAATTTAACCGGATGCTGAGAAGCACGGTCTAACTCTGCAGTCATTGTCCCCGACTCCCTATACTATCGGTATGAACTATGACGGCACAACGGCGGGAATTGTCAGGCTGGAGCCGTGGAATTGCCTTGATTCTGCTGCTGGCGGTCGCGGTTGTCCCCTCGGGATCAATGGCTGCGACCAGCGAGCGCATTGTCACTGACCGGTATACGGGTCTCGCGATCGGCGGCTTCGATCCGGTGGCCTATTTCACCGAAGGCCGGCCGACGCTGGGGCAGCCGGATTTCGAACTGTCGGGGGAGGGCACCGTCTGGCGCTTCCGCAACGAAGGCAACCGCGCGTCCTTCGCTGCGCATCCGGACATCTACGGCCCGCAATTCGGCGGCTACGATCCCGTCGACGTCGCCCGCGGCGTCGCTTTTGCCGGCAATCCGCGTCTGTGGCTCGTCGCGGGCGAACGCCTCTATCTGTTCGGCCGGGAGGAGACCCGCGAGGCCTTCGCCGCGGCGCCCGCCAAATACCTGCCTGAAGCGCACAAGCGCTGGCCGGGCGTGCAGGACATCCTGGCGAGGTAGCGCAATGCCTCAGTTGCGCGCGGTCGCCGCGCGATCGCCCCAGGCGATGAATTCCGGCACGATGAAGTCTTCCCGGTTGCCGCCGAAGCGAAGCGCCTTGCCAAATGTGTCCGTCACCTTGCCGCCTGCAGCCTCAACCACGGCATGGCCGGCGGCCACATCCCATTCGCAGGTCGGCGCCAGTCGCGGATAGATGTCGGCCTGGCCTTCGGCGACGCGGCAGAATTTCAGGGCCGAGCCGAACTCCTGTCTCACCGCGCCGGGTCGGCTGGCGATGAAGGCTTCGGTACGGTCGTCGCCGTGGGAGCGACTTACGGCGGCTGTCCATGGCGCGCCTGAGGCGGGCGCCTGTCGCGTCCGGATCGGCGTGACCTTGCGGACGGACAGGTCCGGCGCGAGTTCAACGCGTTCGGCGCCGCGGCCGACCAGCCCGCGCCAGATCAGCCCCAGGGCGGGCGCGCCCACGATGCCCAGCAAGGGGGCGCCATCGACGATCAGGGCGATGTTGACGGTGAATTCCTGGCGGCCGGCGACAAATTCCTTGGTGCCGTCGAGCGGGTCGATCAGGAACAGGGTGCCGGCATAGGGCGGCGTGGCGAGGTGCAGGCGCTCTTCGGACAGCGACGGGATGCCCGGAAACAGCCGCGCCAGTCCTTCGCCGATCACGTGGTCGGCAGCGAGGTCCGCTTCGGTCACCGGCGAGCCGTCAGCCTTGCCGTCCACATTCATGACCTTGCGGTTGACCCTGAGGATGGCGGCACCGGCCTGAACGGCCAGTTCGGTCAACGGCTCGATCAAAGTGGCCGCGTGCGCGACATCCATGCGAGGAAGCGAATCATTCGTCATCGAGAAGCCTTCATCCTCTGCATCTCATCCCGGTTCATTTCTACGCTTGGGGCATTGCGCCGGCAGACTTTGCCAGCCTTGGTGTGGTCGCGCCACCGTCTGCGGTGTATCTAACCGTAAAGCAAATGCTTGATTCGCCGTTCATTCTGTGTGGCCCAGGAGCGCATTTCATGTCTGACAACCCCACTCCCGGCGAGGTTACTTTGAGTCTGGCGCCCGATGCCCTCGAACTCGCGGCATTGCTCTGCTCGCGGGTGTGCCACGACCTGATCAGCCCGGTCGGCGCGATCGTCAACGGCCTCGAAGTGCTCGATGACAATCCCAAGCCGGACGACAAAGAGTTTGCACTCGATCTGATCCGCAAGAGCGCCAAGACTGCGTCCGCCCGCCTGCAGTTCTGCCGGCTCGCCTTTGGTGCCGCCGGTTCGGCCGGCGCGCAGATCGATCTGGGCGACGCGCAGACCATGTCGCGCGGTCACCTCGAAGACGCCAAGACCAGGATCGAATGGAATCTGCCGCGGCTGCTGCTGCCGAAGAACAGGGTCAAACTGCTGCTCAATATGCTGGTGATCGCACAGCAGACGATTCCGCGCGGCGGCGTGCTCAAGGTCGATGGGATCGGCGAGGGCGAGCCGCAGGGCTTCAAGGTCACCGCTGCAGGCCTCAACGCGCGTCTGCCGCAGGCCATCGTTGACATGCTGGCCTCCGAACAAGTTGGCAGCATCGATGCCCATGCCGTGCAGCCGTATTACACGCGTCTGCTGGCACAGGCTTGTGGCCTCAAGGTGACCCTGGTGCCCGAAGGCGACGCCATCGTCGTCACCGCGGCCTGATCGCGAACTCATTCAACTCTTAATGAACTCTTTACGGATCCGCCGCCCGGCGGGTCCGCAACCCCGCATGCGTATAGCTAATCGCCGGGTTCATTGTTTTTGGGAATGCTCAACTAATATTAAACGCTTTGCAGTGAAAGTAGCCAGACTTCGAAAGGTGTAGCGAAAGTCGCGCGCCTCGAGTGTGAAGGCCTATTTTCATGGATGATCTTCTCCGCGAGTTTTTGACGGAAACCAACGAGAGCCTGGATACGGTTGACAATCAGCTGGTCCGCTTTGAGCAGGACCCGAATAACGCGAAAATTCTCGATAATATTTTTCGCCTGGTACACACCATCAAGGGCACGTGCGGATTTCTCGGCCTGCCCCGTCTCGAAGCCCTGGCCCATGCCGCCGAGACGTTGATGGGCAAATTCCGCGATGGAATGCCGGTTACCGGAGAGGCGGTTACGCTGATCCTCACGACGATCGATCGCATCAAGGAAATTCTCAGTCAGCTCGAAGCCACGGAAGTGGAGCCTGAAGGCGTCGATGAAGATCTGATCGGCGAACTGCATCACATGGTCGAAAAGGGCATGGAATCGATGACGGAATCTGCTCCTCCGATCGTACCGGCCGCGCCTGTCGCTGCGGAGCCGGCCCCGCTGGTCGTTCCGACCCTGGAGCGTGAGCTGCGTCCCGGCGAAGTCTCGCTCGAAGAGCTTGAGCGTGCCTTCCAGGAAACCGCCATCGAAGTTGTATTGCCTGTAGTGGCTGCTGCGCCTGTCGCGCCGCCGGCTCCGGTTGCCGAGAAGCCTGCTGCTCCCACGGCTGCTGCTCCCAAGGCTGCTGCCCCGAAGCCCGCCGCCAAGAAGACCGCTGTCGAGGTCGAACAGCCAGAAGCCGACAAGGTCGCAAACCAGTCGATCCGCGTGAATGTCGACACGCTCGAACATCTGATGACCATGGTCTCGGAACTGGTGCTGACCCGCAACCAGTTGCTGGAAATCAGCCGTCGCCACGAAGACACCGAATTCAAGGTACCCCTGCAGCGCCTGTCCACCGTGACCGCCGAACTGCAGGATGGCGTCATGAAGACCCGCATGCAGCCGATCGGCAATGCCTGGCAGAAGCTGCCGCGTATCGTGCGCGATCTGGCCGGCGAACTCGGCAAGCAGATCGAACTCGAGATGCACGGCGCCGATACCGAACTCGATCGCCAGGTGCTCGACCTTATCAAGGATCCGCTCACCCACATGGTGCGCAACTCGGCGGATCACGGCCTCGAAACGCCGGCTGAGCGCGCTCAGGAAGGCAAGCCGGAGCAGGGCACCATCCGTCTGTCCGCCTATCACGAAGGCGGCCACATCCTGATCTGCATCGCCGACAATGGTCGCGGTCTCAACACCGAGCGGATCAAGGCGAAGGCGATCTCGAACGGTCTGGCCACCGAAGCCGATATCGAGAAGATGTCGGAAGCCCAGATCCACAAGTTCATCTTCGCACCGGGCTTCTCGACTGCGGCTGCCGTCACCAGCGTCTCCGGCCGCGGCGTCGGCATGGACGTGGTGCGCACCAACATCGATCAGATCGGCGGCACCATCGACATCAAGTCGGTCGCCGGCGAGGGCTCCAGCGTCACCATCAAGATCCCGCTCACGCTGGCCATCGTGTCGGCGCTGATCGTCGAAGCCGGTGGCGATCGCTTCGCCATCCCGCAGCTTGCGGTCGTTGAACTGGTACGTGCGCGCGCCAATTCCGAACATCGCATCGAGCGCATCAAGGACACCCCGGTGCTCCGTCTGCGCAACAAGCTGCTGCCGCTGATGCATCTGAAGAAGCTGCTGCAGATCGATGACGGCAGCTCGGCCGATCCGGAGAACGGCTTCATCGTCGTGACCCAGGTGGGCAACCAGACCTTCGGTATCGTCGTCGATGGCGTCTTCCACACGGAAGAAATCGTCGTCAAGCCGATGTCCACGAAGCTGCGTCACATCGGCATGTTCTCGGGCAACACCATCCTGGGCGATGGCGCGGTGATCATGATCGTCGATCCGAACGGCATCGCACAGGAGCTTGGTGCCCTGGCATCCAACGCCCACGAGATCGCCGACGAGAACGCCGCGATGCGCGCGATGAATGCAGAACAGCTGACCTCGCTGCTGGTGTTCCGCGCTGGTTCCGCACAGCCCAAGGCGGTGCCGCTCGGTCTGGTCACGCGTCTCGAAGAAGTGACCGTTGACAAGGTCGAACTGTCGAATGGCCGCTACATGGTCCAGTACCGCGATCAGCTGATGCCGCTGGTGCAGATGGAAGGCGTGACCGTCCGTACGTCGGGCACCCAGCCGATCCTCGTTTTCGCAGACGACGGCCGCTCGATGGGTCTGGTCGTCGACGAGATCGTCGATATCGTCGAAGAGCGCCTGCACATCGAAGTCGCAAGCGGTCGCGAAGGTATCCTCGGCTCCGCGGTCATCAAGGGGTTGGCCACCGAAGTGATCGACGTCGGCCACTTCCTGCCGATGGCGTTCGCCGACTGGTTCTCGCGCAAGGAAATGCGCGTGTCCTCAACCGCCCAATCGGTGCTGCTGGTGGACGACTCTGCGTTCTTCCGCAACATGCTCTCGCCCGTGCTCAAGGCTGCCGGTTACAAGGTGCGCGTCGCCACCAACGCGCAGGAAGGTTTGACCTTCCTGCGTTCAGGTCAGGAGGTCGACGTGATCCTCACCGACATCGAAATGCCCGACATGAACGGCTTCGAATTCGCCGAAACCGTCCGGGCGGATCAAAGGCTGAGCCACACGCCGATTATCGCGCTTTCGGCGATGATCTCCCCGGCGGCCATCGAGCGCGGTCGCCTCGCAGGCTTCCACGACTATGTCGCCAAGTTCGATCGCCCCGGCCTGATCGCCGCGCTGAAAGAACAGACCGCTGACGTTCGCCAGGCTGCGTGAGGGAAATCGCAATGACCAGCACCACGACCACCACCACCACCACCACCAAGGCTCCGAGCGCTGACGGCGCGATCACCGAATACGTGACCACCATGATCGGTGGACAGCTGTTCGGCATGCCGATCTCGCGCGTGCAGGACGTGTTCATGCCGGAACGCCTGACCCGCGTGCCGCTGGCCTCCAGCGATGTCGCCGGCGTGCTCAATCTGCGTGGGCGCATCGTCACTGCGATCGACATGCGTTCGCGTCTTGGCCTGCCGAAGAACGAGGACGGCAAGCCGCCGATGGCGGTAGGCGTCGATCTCCGCGGTGAATCCTACGGCTTGCTGATCGATTCGATCGGTGAAGTCCTCAAGCTCGCCGATGAGAGCCGTGAAGTGAATCCGGTCAATCTGGATCCGCGCATGACCAAGATGGCCGATGGTGTCCATCGTCTCGATGGTCAGCTGATGGTCGTGCTCGACGTCGATCGTATTCTTGAAATCTCGCCTGACAAGCTAGCTGCCTAAGACCGGCATTTGGATCATTTTGTCCGCGGTGGAAATGAGGCTCACATGAAGACATGTCTGGTTGTCGATGACTCCAGTGTCATCCGTAAGGTCGCCCGTCGGATTCTCGAAGGTCTCGATTTCGAGATCACTGAAGCTGAGGACGGCGAGAAAGCGCTCGATATCTGCAAGCAGAACCTGCCGGACGCAGTTCTGCTCGATTGGAACATGCCGGTGATGGATGGTTACGAGTTCCTGCGTAACCTGCGCCGCATGCCTGGCGGCGACGTTCCGAAGGTCGTGTTCTGCACGACGGAGAACGACGTGGCCCATATCGCGCGCGCTTTGCACGCCGGCGCGAACGAATACATCATGAAACCGTTCGACAAGGAAATCGTGTCGGCGAAGTTTCAGGAAGTCGGCCTGATCTGATTTCTGCGCCGGAATTCCGTCTCTGATTTCCGGCGCCCAGCCTTTTTTGTTTTGTTTGTGCATTTGTTTCTTCAGTGCATTTGTCGCGTTGTGTTGCGTCCGGTGAGTTCATGAGTGTTGATGTGATCAGTCCCCCTGTTGTCGATTCGCGGTATGAGCCGCTGCGAGTCATGGTGGTGGACGACTCCGTCGTTATTCGCGGCCTGATCTCGCGCTGGATCGAGGCTGAGCCCGACATGACCGTCGCAGCTTCGCTCCGCACTGGTCTCGATGCCGTCAACCAGATCGAGCGCATCAATCCCGATATTGCCATTCTCGATATCGAAATGCCGGAACTTGATGGCATTTCGGCGCTGCCGCAATTGCTGGCGAAGAAGCGTAATCTCATTATCATCATGGCGTCGACGCTGACCCGCCGCAACGCGGAGATCAGCTTCAAGGCGATGTCACTCGGCGCCGCAGACTACATTCCTAAGCCGGAGAGCACGCGGGAGATGTCCGCAGCCGACGTCTTCAAGCACGATCTGCTGCAGAAGATCCGTCATCTCGGCGCCAAGGTGCGCCGCCTGAAGTCGGCGACGACCCCGTCGATCGTTCCGGTTGCCGCGGTGCGCGAGGCTGCGCCGTCATTCCGGTCCGCCACATCAGTCGCTGCGCAGGCGCAGCTCGTGAAGCGTCCTTTCAGCGCCGTGACGCCGCGCGCGCTGCTGATCGGTTCGTCCACGGGTGGTCCCCAGGCCCTGATGACGCTGGTTGCCGAAATCGGTGCTGTGATTGACAAGGTGCCAGTGCTGATCACGCAGCACATGCCGCCGACCTTCACGACCATTCTCGCCGAACATCTCGCGCGGGCCAGCAAGCGTCCGGCTCGCGAAGGTATCGATGGCGAGCTCGTCAAGGCCGGCCAGATCTACCTCGCGCCGGGCGGCAAGCATATGCGCGCCGTCAAGCACGGCGCGCACATCGCCATTGCGCTTGATGACGGACCGCCGGTGAATTTCTGCAAGCCTGCTGTCGATCCGCTGTTCACATCCGCCATCGACGTCTGGCAGGGCGCCATCCTCGCCGTCGTGCTGACAGGCATGGGGTCGGACGGCATGCGCGGCGGCAAGGATATCGTCGCGGCTGGCGGCAATGTCATCGCGCAGGACGAAGCATCGAGCGTGGTATGGGGTATGCCCGGTGCTGCCGCCAATGCGGGCATCTGCTCCGCCATCCTGCCGCTCAATCAAATCGGTTCGAAAGTGGTTCGTCTTTTCTCGGGAGATCGGTCATGACACCGGCAGACTACGATTTCCTGCGCAAGTTTCTGAAGGAGCGTTCGGGTCTCGACCTGTCTGCTGACAAGCAGTATCTGGTCGAAAGCCGGCTGATGCCGCTCGCACGCAAGGCCAGCCTCTCGGGCATCGAAGAACTGGTCCAGAAGATCAAGAACGGCTCGTCCGCGCTCGCGTCCGACGTGGTCGAGGCGATGACCACCAACGAAACCTTCTTCTTCCGCGACAAGGTTCCATTCGACCATCTGCGCGATGTCGTGCTCCCGGAGATGATCCAGGCACGGGCCGCCCGCAAGAGCCTGCGGATATGGTGTGCAGCTGCGTCCACGGGGCAGGAGCCATATTCGATCGCGATGACCATCAAGGAAATGAGCGCCCAGCTCGCCGGATGGAGAATCGAGATCATCGGTACCGACATCTCGCAGCAGGTGCTCGAGAAATCGAAGTCGGGCATCTACACCCAGTTCGAAGTGCAGCGCGGTCTGCCGATTCAGCTTCTGGTGAAATACTTCAAGCAGACCGGCGAGATGTGGCAGATCAACCCGGACATCCGCTCGATGATCCAGTATCGCCCGCTGAACCTGCTGCTGGACTTCTCCAGCCTGGGCAAGTTCGACATCATCTTCTGCCGCAACGTGTTGATCTATTTCGATCAGGACATGAAGACGCAGATCTTTGGCCGCCTTGCCAAGTGCATGGAGCCCGATGGCTTCCTGGCGCTGGGCGCTGCCGAGACTGTCGTCGGGCTGACCGACGCGTTCAAGCCGCATGCCGACAAGCGCGGCCTGTACCGTCCGAACATGCTGCGTGCCGCACCGTCGATCGTGCCTGGCATGACGCCGGTGGGTCTCAAGGCCGCCGCTGCGTCGGCGCGCTGAGCGCCGTCACAGGATCGCGTGCGGAACGAACCGTGACATGTTGCCGGTGATCGGATTCTCATCCTCGCGGATCGAGAGTCCGCACGGCACCTCATCGACCAGCCAGCTGCCCAGCACCGGATACTGACCCGCAAAGTTCGGCAGCGGCATGAGCATCTGCCGGATGAAGCCTTCCTCGCCATAGGGACCAGGCTGGGCTTCGATGGCGCTGCCACCGCTCACCAGCGTGACATTGGCGCCTTCGCGCGAATAGAGCGGCTTGCGCACATAGGATGTGCCGAGCCCGGCGGCTGCAGCATCATCGTCGAAATAGGCCGGAAGCAAATTCGGGTGGTTCGGAAACATCGCCCAGAGCAGCGGCAGGATACCCTTGTTGGACAGAATGGCTTTCCACGGCGGTTCGATCCAGCGCGTCGAGGCGCCTTTCAGGCGGCCACCGAATTCCTCGCGAAACATCCACTCCCAGGGATAGAGCTTGAACATCAGCTCGATCGGCCGGTCCTTGAGGTCGACGAAATACCTGGCGTCCGTATAGCCGATCTCCCTGATATCGATCAGCGTCGGCGTGAGGCCGCCTTGTTGTGCGACATCGGCGAGATACTGCACTGTGCCGCGGTCCTCGGCATTGTCCATGGTGGCTGCGAGATGCAGCGCCTTGCCGGCACCGATCTTGCGCCAGGCTTCGATCAGTCGCTCATGCAGCGAATTGTACTGATCCGCGCGTTTCGGGATGATCTGGCGTTGGATCGCCTGTTCGAGCCAGGTCCATTGAAACACAGCAGCTTCGAACAGTGAGGTCGGCGTGTCCGCATTGTATTCGAGCAGCTTGGCCGGGCCTTTGCCGTCGAACTGCAAATCGAAGCGGCCGTAGAGACTGGGATCGCTGCGCTGCCAGCTTGCGGCGATGAGCGTCCAGTAAGTCTGCGGGATCTTCAGCAGCCGCAAGGTGCGTTCATCCTTGACCGCGCGGCTCACCAGCTCGCGGCACATGTCGTTGAGCTCGGCTGTCGGTCCCTCGATCTGCTGTTCGATCTCGTCCAGCGTGAAGGCATAATAGGCGCGTTCGTCCCAATAGCGGTCGCCGGCCTCGGTGTGAAACGTAAAGCCCGTCGCGGCCGCGGTGGCCTGCCAATCATCGCGCTCGGAACATGCGATGCGTTGCATGAGAAACTAGCCGCCGCCGGAAAAATGCGATGCGAACGAGCCGAAACCGCTGCGGGTGACATGGCTGCTGCTGGATGACGAGCTTCCGTCAGGGCTGCTTGACGAGGACGTATTGCTGGCAAAGCTGCTGCGTTCGGAAGATGAACTGCTGCTGCCCCCTGAATAGCCATGGCCGCCGGTGGATGACGACGAACTGCGCTGCTGACACTCCTGCTGCTGCCCCGCGATGGCGGCGCGGTTCGGGTCGCAATGTTCGCTCGGCATCAGCGCATAGGCGCCGCCGCCCAGGGCCATGGTACCCATGAGCAGGAGCGCCACATGGTTGGAGCGTTTGCGCGAGGGAGCTTCCTCATGCATCGGCTGCACCGGCCGGCGCTTGCCAAAGTCCTTCGCCGGCTCGCTTGTCATGGCGAATACACCATCGAGGCGGCGTTGAGCACGCCAGCGGCAAGTGAGGCGAGGCCGAGCCATAGGGCCGGCGCGATCTCGCTATTGGCGATGCGATCCGACAATTGCGGCACCGGAATGCGCAAGATGAAATAGACGGCGATCTGCACGATCAGCGCGACCATCGCCCAGATCAGGCAGTCGATGACATTGGCGGAGTGGACGATGGCGCTGGCCACCGGCAGCACGAAGCCGAGCAGGCTCAGCCCGAGCGCGATCGCTGCCGGCGCGCAATCCTTGCGGATCAGTGCGAATTCGTCATGTGCGGTCACGCGCAGATAGACGAACAGATAGAGCATCACGGCGACGATGCCGGTGCAGAAGTAAACGAGAAAGGCCGGCAGCCCGACCAGAGATTGCAGAACCATTCCGCCCCCGAATGCGCTTCAAGCGACATCGCTCGATACCGCTTATTGTATTCGTCTCGGCGAGCAATGGGAGAGTTCATCCACGCAAACAAAAACCCCGCCTTTCGGCGGGGCTTTGCTGAGAACTTTTCGGGGAGAGATCAGGCCGGCTTGAACTCAGGCCGGGATGCGGATTTCTTCTTCGTGCGGCTCGCGCAGGACGTAGCCACGGCCCCAGACGGTCTCGATGAAGTTGCGGCCTTCGGAAGCATTCGCCAGCTTCTTGCGCAGCTTGCAGATGAATACGTCGATGATCTTCAGTTCGGGCTCGTCCATACCGCCATAGAGGTGGTTGAGGAACATTTCCTTGGTGAGGGTCGTGCCCTTGCGGAGCGAAAGCAGCTCCAGCATCTGGTATTCCTTGCCCGTCAGATGGACGCGCTGACCGCCGACTTCCACCGTCTTGGTATCGAGATTGACCACCAGGTCGCCGGTCTGGATGACCGACTGGGCATGGCCCTTGGAACGGCGCACGATCGCATGAATGCGGGCAACCAGTTCGTCCTTGTGGAAAGGCTTGGTCATGTAGTCGTCGGCGCCGACGCCGAGACCCTTGACCTTGTCCTCGATGCCGGCGAGGCCCGAGAGAATGAGAATTGGTGTCTTGATCTTGGACACCCGCAGCTGCTTGAGCACATCGTAGCCGGACATGTCCGGCAGATTGAGATCGAGCAGGATGATATCGTAGTCGTAGAGCTTGCCGAGATCGACGCCCTCTTCACCGAGATCCGTCGTATAGACGTTGAAGCTCTCGGATTTGAGCATCAGCTCAATCGACTGCGCAACGGCGCTATCATCTTCAATTAGCAAAACGCGCATGCCAGTCCCCTTTAGTCGCCGCTCCGGGCGTCAGGTCGGCCGCCATACTTGCGGCACCAAAAAACGCCTACGAACAACTGATTCGGATCCTGACTGGATATGGTTAACAAAACCTGATTCTTCAGCGCAAGCTCTAATCGTGCAATTTTTGTCGAATCGCCATAAGATGTTGCAGCAAAGACTCTTTTTGTAACCGTACCCGCTCAAGCTCCACATTAAGAGCCGGACTTAACCGACTCCATCGACTCGCCCCTTCATTCTGATGGCGCGAATGCTCTCAGTCATCCAAGACAGTGACGTAATGATTAACGATGCGGGTAAACACGGGGTTAAGGCCGGGCCGGCAATGAAGCGAAACTTAAGGGTTTTGCAATGAAAGCCCTTGCAGAACAGATTACCGACCTCGACGGCGTCAACATCTACGGCCGGGTGGTCGGTGTTCGAGGGTTAATGGTCGAGGTGGCCGGGCCGATCCACGCGATGTCGGTCGGCGCCCGCATCACCATCGAGACCGGTACCAGCCGCTCCATCCCCGCCGAGGTGATCGGTTTCAGTGGCGACAACGCCGTGGTGATGCCCTTCGCCGGACTGGAAGGTGTACGCCGCGGCTGCCGCGCTGTGATCGCCAATGCTGCCAGTCAGGTGCGACCCTCGATCGCCTGGCTCGGCCGCGTCGTGAACGCCATGGGCGAACCGATCGACGGCAAGGGGCCGTTGTTGCAGGGGCCGGCACCGATGCCATATCGCGCGTCTCCGCCGCCGGCGCATTCCCGCAAACGCGTCGGCGCGCCGCTCGATCTCGGGGTGCGCTCGCTCAATACCTTTCTGACCTGCTGCCGCGGCCAGCGCATGGGCATCTTTGCGGGCTCGGGCGTCGGCAAGTCGGTCTTGCTGTCGATGCTGGCGCGCAACGTCGACGCCGACGTCTCTGTGATCGGGCTGATCGGCGAGCGCGGCCGCGAAGTGCAGGAATTCCTTCAGGAGGATCTCGGCGAAGAAGGTCTGGCCCGCGCTGTGGTCGTCGTCGCGACTTCGGACGAGCCGGCGCTGATGCGGCGTCAGGCGGCCTATCTGACGCTGTCGATCTCGGAATTCTTCCGCGACGAGGGCAAGGACGTCATGTGCATGATGGACTCTGTCACGCGTTTCGCCATGGCGCAGCGCGAGATCGGCCTGTCCGTCGGCGAACCCCCCACAGCAAAAGGCTACACACCGACGGTGTTCACCGAACTGCCGAAACTGCTGGAGCGGGCAGGGCCGGGCACCGACGAAGGCTCGATCACCGGCATTTTCACGGTGCTGGTCGACGGCGACGATCACAACGAACCCGTTGCTGACGCCGTGCGCGGCATTCTCGATGGCCATATCGTGATGCAGCGCGGTATCGCCGAGCGCGGCCGCTATCCGGCTATCAATATCCTGAAGTCGGTGTCGCGAACCATGCCGCGGTCGTGCGATCCCGCCTATCTGCCGACCATTACGCGCGCCCGGCAGATCATGGCGACCTACTCCGATATGGAGGAGCTGATCCGCTTAGGGGCCTATCGCGCAGGGTCCAGTCCTGAAGTGGACGAGGCGATCCGGCTGCATGAGCCGCTTGAGGCATTCCTGCGGCAGCGTAAGGACGAAGTCTGCGGGCTGGCCCAAGGTTATCAGCAACTGCAACAAATCGTTGGTAGTTTGGAAACGGAACGCTAACTTTGTCAGGCCATCATGCCCCTCAGAGAAGAATTTCGACCGGCCAGCCCCTTGCGGCCAGCCGGTTGTGTCCCGTGTTGAGACTGGGACTTCTGGGGAGTATGAGTCGATGAAGTCACGTGACACCCTGATCCGCCTGAAGAAGTTCCAGGTCGATGAGAAGCGCCGACGGGTCAATCAGATCGAAGGCATGATCGCGGATTTCCAGCGCATGTCGGTCGATCTCGAGCGTGAGATCCAGACCGAGCAGGATCGCGCCGGTATTCAGGATCCCACCCACTTTGCCTACCCGACCTACGCGAAGGCTGCGATCCAGCGTCGCGAGAACCTGACGCGTTCCGCCGATGAGCTGCGCGTGCAGCTCGAAGACGCGAAGGCGCTGCTCTCCGAAGCATTCGAGGAACTCAAGAAGGTCGAACTGCTCGACGAGCGCGACCAGGCCCGCGCGCGCGACGAAGAGAACGCACGCGAACAGGCCGACCTCGACAGCATTGGCCTGATGCGTGCCCGCATCGGTGCAGTGGCCTGATCCGCAACAGCGGCGAGCCACAAGCCTCCAAGATTTCCAAGATTGAAGTCATCAAGCCCGGGCCGCGAGGTCCGGGTTTGCTGTTTGTGGTCTGTCCACAGCATAAACAGGGTCATGGCTCGTCAAACGTGATCTATGTTACGACAGTGAATACCGCCGGGCGGCACCTCCGTAAGGCTAAAGGTATATTGAGGTTGGGGAGACGTAATGCTGACGCCGGCTGAACTGGTCTGGCTTCTTGCCGCAGTTGCCAAAGGGGATGAAGTCGCCTTCGAGCGACTCTATGCAGCGACGCGCGCGAAACTCTTTGGAGTCGTGCTCCGTATCTTGCGCAGACAGGATCTCGCGGAAGAAGTCATCCAGGAGGCCTATGTCAGGATCTGGAACAGCGCCGGGCAGTTCAATCCCGGTGTCGCGTCGCCGATCACGTGGATGGTGTCGATTGCTCGCAACAGGGCCATCGATGTGGTTCGCAAGAGAAGCGAAACGTCCATCGAGGAAGAGCCGGCTGCAATGGAAGTGGCAGCCGATACACCTGATCCGCTCGCGCGTCGGGAAATGACCGAGGAATTGAAGCGCCTGCTGGAGTGCGTGGGCCGGCTTGAGCCGGACCGGCAGAAACTGGTTCTGCTTGCTTACTACAACGGCTGGAGCCGCGAGCAACTCGCGACGAAGTTCGAAGCGCCGGTCAATACAGTGAAGACGTGGCTGCGCCGCAGTATGATGGACATCCGGGAGTGTCTGGGACTGACATGATGGCCTATAGCGAAGACCATATCGCGCTTGCCGCAGAATATGCGCTTGGCACGCTCAGTGCCGAGGAGCGCGTGCAGGTCGAGACCATGATGTCCGTCGACAAGGATTTTGCCGCGGTGGTCGAGGCGTGGGAGCGCAAGCTCGGCGTTTTGAATCAGATGGTCGGCTTGGTCGAACCGCGTCCCGAGGTCTGGGAGAAAATCCGCACGGCAATCGGTTTAGCCGGCACGCAGGACGCGATCGTGCATCCGGAAGCAGCGCAGCCTGCCGTTGCAGCTGCCGCTGAACCATCCGTCATCGATAGTCCGGCAGTTGATCGTCCGACACTCGATGGTTCGAACGTGATCGACTTCTCGCAACAGGCGAAGCGCTGGCGCAGTATCGCCACCGGCATGACTGCGATTGCCGCCATGCTCGTTGCGCTGATTGCCGTGCAGGCCTATCGCCCCGAATTGCTGCCGGCGAGCTTGCGCCCGAAGGCAACGCAGCAGGTGGTGCAGGCGCCCGCGCCAACGACCGCGCAGACTGCAACTGCCGCGCAGGCTCAGTATGTGGCTTTGCTGCAGACCGACGCTGCGTCGCCGGCATTCATCCTCACTGTCGATGCGGCGACAAAAAACTTTACAGTACGCAAGGTTGGCGCCGAACCGCAGGCCGGCAAGAGCTACGAGCTCTGGATCGTGTCCGACAAACTGCAGCGCCCGCGTTCGCTCGGCGTGATTGGCAGCAACGAGTTCACGTCGCGCGCTGCGCTCGCGGCCTATGATCCCGATGTCGTCAATCAGGCCACCTATGCCGTGACCGTCGAGCCGGAAGGCGGTTCGCCGACCGGCAGCGCCACGGGCCCGATCGTGTTTACCGGCAAGCTGATCGAGACCGTGCCGCCGGTGCCGCGGTGATCCCTCCGTTCATTCGTCATGCGGAAGTGCCGCGACATTTCCAAAGTACAGACAAAAGAAAAACGCCCGTGGGGAGCGGGCGTTTTCCATTCAGAAGCTCACTCGGGGGGAAGTAGAGCTTCTATACATTCACCTGACGACCTTGGGGGACATCGCCACGCGAATTTCTAAATTCCTTAGCGCACCATGCTGGCGTTCGAATTGGTTACAGCGACAGGCTGGCCCGCTTTGACGACACGAGCGCTCGCGGTCTGGCTGTAGCCTTCGTCAGCATTCATACGGGCCGAGATTCCAAAGCCTGCAACGAAAATACCGGCGACGAGAGCAACGATCACCACCTTGAGGTGGGTCATGCGATCCGCGCTGTAAATCGAGTGGTTCATGGAAACGCTCCCTGCCGTCTTACGCTGCCTACGTCCGTTGGTGTCGGGCTCGCATCGGCAGGTTCAACTGATCACGCTCAAGAAACGTAGTATTGGGCCTTTACGTTCCAAATAGGCGATCACAAGGCAGTGATAAGACGTGATCCGGCGCGACTGGAGCACCGGATCCAGCCTCCAAGTTCATGAATTATTATTTATTATCAGTATGTTGTGTCTGATTCGTTCATCTGGCCTAAAATTGCCTTGGGATGCGACATTCTGGCAAATCCCTTGTCTGTGACGAATTTGCATCGCTTTCGGGCGGCGTTTTCGGCCTTGAATCGGCAGGTCAGACGCTGCCGACTGTCTTCAGGCGGGCGCGGGGGTGGATTTCCGCCTGCGACAGCACGGTGGTTTGCGAGCGGAACCGTTCCACCAGCGAGCGCACGAACGGCCGGATCGATGCCGAGGTAACCAGCACCGGCGCTTCGCCTTCGCGCGCGGCCTGTTCGAAGCGATCGCGTACGGTGCTCATGAATTCCGACAGCTTCGACGGCTGCATCGCAAGGCTGCGCTCCTCGCCGGTGCCGATGATCGATTCCGCGAAGGCCTGTTCCCACTGCGCCGACAGTGCGATGAGCGGCAGGTAGCCGTTGTAGGAGGTGTTCTGCGCGCAGATCTGTCGCGCGAGGCGCGCACGTACATGCTCGACGATGGTCGACGGGTTGCGCGAGAAGGCGAGGGCGTCGGCAATGCCTTCGAGGATAGTCGAGAGATCGCGCACCGAAATACGTTCGGTGAGCAGCAATTGCAGCACGCGCTGGATGCCCGACACGGTGATGAGCGACGGGACGATATCCTTGACCAGCTCGCCTTGTTCCTTTGGCAGGTCCTTCAGCAGCTTCTGCACCTCGCCATAAGACAACAGGTCCGACATATTGCCCTTCAGCAGTTCTGTCAGATGCGTCGACAATACCGTGGCGGCATCGACCACGGTGTAGCCCTTCAGCGAGGCTTCTTCCTTCAGGCCGGCATCGACCCAGGTGGCGGGCAGGCCGAAGGTCGGCTCTGTCGTGTGAATGCCCGGCACATTGACCTGGTTGCCGCCGGGATCCATGACCATGAACTGGTTCGGCCAGATGCGGCCGGTACCGGCGTCCACTTCCTTGATCTTGATGATGTAGGTGTTGGCTTCGAGCTGCACGTTGTCGAGGATTCGGACCGACGGCATTACGAAACCCATCTCGACGGCGAGCGACTTGCGCAGCGCCTTGATCTGCTCGGTGAGGCGATCGGTGCCGTCCGGCCCGTTGACCAGCGGCAGTAGCGCGTAGCCGAGTTCTATCTTGAGGTCATCGATCTTGAGCGATGCGGAGATCGGCTCGTCCGCGGCGGCGGCCTGTGCTGCTGCGGCAGCGGCGGGCGCTGCAGCCTGATGCGCGACTTCGGCGCGGGCGACCTTGTTGCGCTTGTTGGCGTTGATCGCGAGATAGGCGGCACCGCCGCCGAGTGCGAGGAACGGCAGCATCGGAATGCCCGGCAGCATCGCCAGTGTCAGCATGACGCCGGCCGACATGCCCAGCGCCTGCGGATAGCCGGAAAATTGCTTGATGAGCGCCTTGTCGGCCGCGCCGCTGATACCGGCTTTCGACACCAGCAGGCCAGCGGCGGTCGAAACGATCAGTGCCGGCACCTGCGTCACCAGACCGTCGCCGACGGTCAGCAGCGTATAGGTGCGGCCGGCTTCGGCGAAGGAAAGGCCCTGCTGGGCGACGCCGATGATGATGCCGCCGATGATGTTGATGAACACGACGAGCAGGCCGGCGATGGCGTCGCCGCGGACGAATTTCGAGGCACCGTCCATGGCGCCGAAGAAGCCGCTTTCGTCTTCGAGGTCCTTGCGGCGGGCCTTGGCGGTGGCTTCGTCGATCAGGCCGGCGGAGAGATCGGCGTCGATCGCCATCTGCTTGCCGGGCATCGAGTCGAGCTGGAAGCGCGCGGCGACTTCGGCGATACGGCCCGAACCCTTGGTGATGACGACGAAGTTCACGATCACCAGGATGGCGAACACGATGATGCCGATGACGAAATTGCCACCCATCACGAAATTGCCGAACGCCTCGATGACGTGACCGGCAGCGGCAGTGCCTTCGTGGCCGTGGGACAGGATCAGCCGGGTCGAGGCCATGTTCAGCGACAGCCGCAGCATGGTCGAGATCAGCAGGACGGTCGGGAACGACGAGAATTCCAGCGGCGTCTGGATGAACAGCGCCGTCATCAGGATCAGCACCGACATGGTGATCGAGATCGCCAGAAACAGATCCAGCACGATGGCCGGCAGCGGCATGATCAGCACGACCAGGATGGTCAGAACGCCGAATGCCAGCGCCAGGTCGCCGCGCATCACCATGGTGCGAAGGTCGGTGAAGTTGAAGCCGCCGCTCTGCGGCGCTCCGAGACCCTGACCCGCGATCAAATCCGTCATCGATGCCGCTTCCCCGCGCGAATGTCGCTCGCGACTGCCGAACGTTTGCGCGGCGGCCGAAGGGCCGCCGATCCGCAAGTGAGGCACCGCACTGGCATCCACGGGCATTCCCCCGGTCGGCTGACGAGACGCGACTCCACTCGGCAATTTTTGCCGTGTGTATGGTTAGCAAAGGGTTAACGAGGCGTTACTGGCGCGGCTTTGCCACAACCCGGGCCCGGTTTCGCGGCCCGCCCCTGTTGCACTGCTTCTGCATGCCTAATCCTTCGGCATGTCCCTTGACCTGTGGGGACGCGCCGAGGATGTTGCCGCCGTGACCGTCGCGACCCCCACCTCAGATTCGATGCCGTTCCTGCCCGACTCCCGTCAGGCCTGGATCAGGCTGTCGCTTGCCCTGGTCATCGGCTCGCTCGGGTCGGTTGGCATGTGGTCGGTGGTGGTGGCGCTCCCGGCCGTGCAGGCCGACTTCGCGGCCAGCCGCGGCGCGGCGTCGCTGGCCTTTACCCTGACCATGGTCGGCTTCGGTCTCGGCGGCGTGGTCGCCGGCAAGCTCACCGACTGGTTCGGCATCGTGGCCACCATTGCGCTCGCTGCCGTCCTGATGGGTATCGGCTATCTCGTTGCGTCGCAGTCCACGGCACTCTGGCAGTTCAATCTTCTGCATGTAGTGATCGGGGCAGGATCGTCGGCGACCTTCGGGCCGCTGATGGCGGAGGCGTCGCACTGGTTCGAGCGCCGGCGCGGCATCGCGGTCACCGTCGCTGCGACCGGCAGCTATATCGGCGGCACGCTCTGGCCGCCCATTGTCAGTTGGGGCATTCTGACTTTTGGCTGGCGCTTGACGCATATCGGTGTCGGGGTCGTCACAACCGTCCTGATGCTCCTGATGCTCGCGGTTCTGCGCGCGCAGATGGGCACGGTCACACGACGGAGTCACGTCAATGCGCCGCCGCCCAAGGTGGATCTCCAGCTCAGCAACAACACGCTGACGACGCTTCTCTTCGTGGCCGGCATCGGCTGCTGCGTTGCCATGGCGATGCCGCAGGTCCATATCGTCGCCTATTGCGGGGATCTCGGCTACGGCGTGACGCGCGGCGCCGAAATGCTGTCGCTGATGCTGGCCTGCGGGATTGTCAGCCGTGTCGGTTCGGGTTTTCTGGCCGATCGTATCGGTGGCATTCGCACCCTGCTGCTCGGCTCGTTGCTGCAGGGATTCGCTCTGCTGTTCTATTTGTTCTTCGACAGTCTGGCCTCGCTCTACATCATCTCGGCGATGTTCGGCCTGTTCCAGGGCGGTCTGGTGCCGGCCTATGCCATCATCATCCGCGAGGCGATGCCGGCGTCCCAGGCCGCGACCCGGGTCGGCATCGTTATCCTGGGTACGGTAGGCGGCATGTCGCTTGGCGGCTGGATGTCCGGCGTGATCTTCGACGCCACGGGCTCCTATGCGGCAGCGTTCATGAACGGGCTCGCCTGGAATGCGCTCAACGTCACCATCATCACCGCGCTGATGCTGCGCGCGCGCCGTCGGCTGGCTTTCCAGTCGGCAACGTCGGTCGCCTAAGGCGTCAGATCCTGCACCGGCGGCATCGCCGGAAATCCATCGATCGGCACGTTTTCGAGGGCGCGTTTGGCCGGGCCGTCGCCGAACATGCAATCCAGCGTCGGCTCGGCAATTGCCGTCATGGTCCGTGGGATCAAGCTTCGTTTTTCGGGCGATAGCCAGTTCTCGCTCAGCGTGGGCACGCCGCGCTCGGTGACGCCGTACAGGATGGCATCGAGAATGTCGCGATCGCCTATCTCGCCGATCAGCGCGTTCCGCACGCAGTCGCAGATCGCCTCGGGATGCGCATAGCGCGAGACCATGAACGGTGCGCAGAGCCGGATGAACTCGCCGCGCGGATCGGGCATCAGGGACAGGCGGCGCGCGTCGGCCATCGACAGTGTCGGCATCCCGCATACCAGCAGGCTGCCCAGGACAATAGGACACAGTGCGCTGAGGGACAGATACCGCAACAAATTCACCCCGGAAGCAACCGCAGGACGAGAGAAGTGCAGGACCTGTTATAGATGATGTGCGGTGCGAATGTGAATGCCGCTGTGGCCTGCTACACGCCCTCGCCGACCTTCAACAGCATGCAGCCGCTGATTTTCAAACTGCCATCCGGCTGCGGCTCCAGCGTGTAGAGCGCATCCCACGGCACGCCATCGGCATCGACGATGCGGGCCTTCTGCTCGATGGTGCCGCCGGATGTGTCGCTCTCGGTGAATTCGAAACTGCGATGGCGATAGATCGGTGCATAGGCATTGCGCACCATGTTCATGAAGCTCTCGGGATCGGTGAACATGTCCTGGATGGCGGGGGCGGCGAAACCATAGGCCTTGGCGCCGTCGTCGCGGGCAAACGCATCGGCCTGTGCGCTGATGATCGCGCGCGCGGCCGCGACATCGTCTGCCGCGGAGGCGGGAACGGCGAGGCCGATCAGGACGACAATGAACATCAGAAGCTGGCGCATGCGGTCACCTTTGCGAGGAGCGAATGATCCAGCTACGGCCGACCGGCGAAGCAGTTTCCACGCCGTGGCAGGCAGTGTGGCTGCCACGCCAAAATGTCCAGTCTTAGTACGGTGTCACAATAGTTGCTTGCGCTGCTTTAATTGCTCGCCGCGGCAGCTTCATTCTCAGTGATCCGTGACGTATTTTTCACAGGGCCTTTTCGATGATGCGAAGCTTCACTTGTGATCGTCGCGCAGTTCGCTGATCGATCAGACCTTGGACGTGATGTGCGCGCAGTGATCGCACGTCGCTGTCGGGTGCCACGTTGAAAGGCGTCAAACTTTCGAGTAGCACGATGTTCGGCCAACATCTCGATGGCTACGAAGGCCACTCCCTCTGCCCGTTCCGTGGCGGGTAAGACGTTGCTAGTCATGCGCTCGGTCGTGAGACTCTGGATGAGGCGGCGAGCTTCTACGTCGGTGGCGATTGAGCCGGTCTTGACGATGGCGCGGCAGTACCTTGCCCTCAACAGGCTAGAATCATCGGACGTAGGTCGAGTACCACGCCCTCGCGGGCTCGGGGCAAATCATGCGCGTTGAAGCGCGGGTTCGGGCTTTCGGCACCACGGTGGGCGCGTCAGCGTGTCGTGTTCGATTATCCGGCCGGTGCGAGGAGCTCCTCTATCGAAGCTTATACGGTTAAATCTGCTCGGAAACCAATAGCCTTCGACGCTTCACTGGCAATGCAGGACAAAGTCTGGTCGTCCAAAGAATCGACCGGCGCAAGGCCTTGTTTTCCCCGAAAGATATTGACCGCGGACTGGGTTCGCTTTCCCCATACACCGTCGATAGTGCTTGGATCGAGACCCAGATACATCAAATAGACCTGCGCGGCGCGAACGTCCAAATCTGGACTGGCACCGGATGAGAGCTTTTCATACCAACTTCGCAAGTGATCATCATAGTTATTCCTCCAGTAACCGGATCCATTATAGACCGACGCAAACCCCTTCCAATCGTGTGTCTGCAGAGCCACTGCGATGTTGGACGACTGTATCCCCCTTACGCCGGCAAGAAGTTGCTCGTCTTCAGAAAGAAACATTGCTTTAACCATCTCCTGGGGCGATGAGAATCCTACGCGGCGATAATTTGTTCCAAGTGTCTGGCTAATGCCCCAGCTCGCGCTTTGCAGAGCGGCGGATTCATCAAGAGCCATGGCCTGAGCAAGCCGGTCGTACTGGTGTTTTCCTGAAGCACCGTAATTGCCGGATTCTGCATTACTGATATCGGGATTCGAGGCGCTGTACTTTCCTGCTGTCAATCTGTGAAAAATATGCCGCTCAAAAAGAATCTGAGGCCGCCCGTCTGCCCAGAATCCGCAGTACGGAGGATCTGTCTCTGTGAAAACGATTGCCCAGACTTCGGCAGCCTTCACACCGAGCTGTTGACAAGCGTTCTGCAAGCCCGCCTTTGTAAGGGGAGTCGCGAGGCCTGAATTCATGAAAGATGGTGCTGCCGCCAGATTGTGTCCGAGCGGCTTGTTGCTTACCAGGTGTGCATCGGGTGGATCCGGCAGCGCGATCTGAAGCTTGTCCGCTGCTTTAGCAAATTTTGCCTGGAATATCTCGATTGGGTCGGTGTTCGCGGATTCCACGACAGCTTGCAACGCGGCCGCAGCCTTGCCAACTGCAACCATGGCCGCAGTTATCGCGTTGCCAACATACTCGTCCCTTCGAGAACCCAGTTGGGAGTACGCGGCTTCTAAGTTGGCCTTGTCGGGCGGCGGGGGGGGCCCCTGGATCTTTGCGCGAAGCGCCGCCATTGCATCATCAATCTGGTCGATTGGATCGTCAGCCATGTCCGGGTCCCGATTTATGTTGAACTGCCACGTAGCGCTGCCAAAGCCTTACGGGAAGCAATCACATCAGCTTCCAAGAGGCTGCTTGCTCGCACCAGAGTTGCGAGCGATACCGGATTTGTGGGATGCTCGAATGCTCGGATCAGCGAGGAGAACGTTTCACCTAGACGATCAAGCAGGACAATGTAGTTAGAAATTGCCACACGCCGCTCAGTTGCGCGTTTGTTGATATCTAGCTGCGGCGTTGCGCTGTTTTCCTGAATGTCACTGAGAAACTCGTCAAGGATGACCGGTGCAGCAGACCGGAGTGAGACGAGCAGCTCCCTCATGGGGCCATCGCCCGCGACGGCTAGACGCTTAGCCTCCTCTATGCTGGCCACGGCCGAAAGCTGATCGATCAGTGGCAGCAACGCTCCAACGACCAACTTTACCCTCGGATCTGCAACTATCGAGCTGACAGTATCTGCGAGAGCCTGCGCCTTTACATGCACAGCCTGTACGTTTGTGCCGTCGACGAGGATTCTCAGCAGTTCAGAATAGTCCCGGACCACAGACATCGCACGTCGAAACTGGCGGGTCGCAGGGGCCTCAGCGATCGTAGAGTAGTAATAAGCTTCATCAGCTGTCTTGAGACGAAAGCTCCTACCTCTCTGACGATAAAAGCGATTTCGTTCTGCCGTGTTGAAATCGTCCAGGATGGAGTCCGCTGCGGACGTTACCGCCGCCACGGCAGACCCAAAGGCCTTGGTCTCCTCGACCGGCGCGGTGGCGCAGCCTGCAAGCATGACAAAGCATGCGATTACGCAAAGGTCTTTCACAGCTACTCCCCAAGCCCGCGCCGATTAGAGCGGCACTCTATCCGCGACGCAACCAAAAATTGAGTTGCCATTGATCAAAGTTTGCCGATATCTTGACGGCAGTCGGGCGATGTTACTATCAACTCAACTGCATTTGCCGCTTCTTGTTACGATTTCATCTACAGCCGATGACAACGGGCATATGTTAGCGCTTCGCGATCGGTGCATATAATAGCTACTATCCGTTGCCGCGTATGGAGGGTCATTTTGGACCAACAACAGAAGCCCAACGACAATCCCGTTGAGACGATCGCGAAAACAGTCCCGGGCGAGTTCATCAGTCTGGTCATATTGTTAAAGACGTTCCTGTCTGACAATGCGAACAGCCTGATTTTTATTGGAATAGGGTTGGTGGTGCTTCTTCCGACGTATGCGCGGCGCGTCTTGAAAATCGACTCTATGCCGCAGATCGCGCTGATGATTGTCAGCTATCTCGCGTGGTTTCTTCTGCTGGTGCCGGATGAAGCTGACAAGGTCTTGCAGGATACGTTTCACCGCACATTGTCATTCAAGTCGAACATTTCGACTTTCGCAGCAGTTGTGCTGGTTTTCCAATTTGCCGTGCCTTTTTTAACGAAGCCGCAGGCGGCGCAACCGCCAGCACCTCCGGCTCCTGTGCCCCCGGTCGTGCCCCCAGCGCCGCCGCCCCCGGTAGCGCCAGGACATTAGCAGCTGCCAACATGGAAAGCGGATGGACGATGATGCGCTTAGCGTGCTGTTTTGCGGCGGTAATGACCCATTTCTTCATTTCCATGAATAGCAGCGCGTTTGGATCGACTTGCGGAAGCTGGGAACACAATGACAGGGAAAGCGAGTTTGCAGGCGAGCCATTCGGGACCGTTGGCTTTGTCCGCGGCAGCCATTACTTTGTCCTGCCAAGAGGGCGCTGCATCAATCTTACCGACACGTCGGGGATGCTGAAATTCGCCATAAATCACAATGGTGCGGTCGACTCGCAGCCGACTTTCGCCTCGATTCATGTCGCCCTGGTGAAGATCGGAGGAAACGATCCACAGCAGCAGTATCTTTTCCGAAACGCAGGCAATTGGGTAAAGGATCGGAGCGGAATTCAGTACAGCTCAAACCACCTCGTGCCCCACAGCGAATTCGATAGTGGCCTGCAGGGTGGCCAGCCGGAATTTGACAGCCGTTACAGGGACGATGTCGGGCGTACCTGGAGTGATGGGGTTGCGACGGAGACATCTCCCCCACTAAGCTTCCAGAGCTGGAGCTATCGCTCGACGTTTTCCACAAAAGCGGAATTGCTAGAAGCGGTCGCTCGAAAGCAAATTAGCCTGAAGGCCCAGAACTACTTGGTAAGTTTCAAATCACGTGCTGTCGTCGCTGGCGGATCGGCTGGAACGCTACCGGGTTTTACGTTCAATGCGGGTGGCTACGATTGTGCATTCATACGGGTGTCCGGCACGTCGAACCAGCCGGATATGGCTGGTGAATACATGCTCAATCTGAGGTCAGGGAGTCAGTGCGAGAACGTCATTTCTGGCTTCACCTCGCTGGGCAGCCTGTTCGATATCCTGCCATGGCGTTGGCGGTGACGCACGCGCTTGTCTCTCGTTGATGTCGTCGAAAAATTCACTCCGAGACGCGAACAGAGAACGCGGCAGCAGCCATAACGCTCGTCTAAGATGGTGCCTGTTGGTAGAGGCACGGAAACCAGCGATCAACCACCTCAGTCGGGAAGCCCAGCCTGACGTTGCTTCGGCTGGTAGGAGAGATCAGAGCCTTGGCCGATGAGGTCATTAAGTACAGTGCGCCCCTAGCGGGTTGCGTAGCCGGTGAAATCCACGGCGTCGCCGCGGGCGAACTCGCCATCCAAGACTGCCATACGCAGAATCTGCCATGATCCCTTCTGGAGCCTTTTGTGGCAGTTTCTTCCTATGCCCAGATCCCCATGCGGCGCAGCAGCTCGGACGGCTCCATAAGCTTTTCCACGAAGTCCAACTGGTCGATGCAGGTCGAAGGAAGTATCTGCAGAAATCGGTGAGCCCGCCATCGTCAGGTTGCCCCGGCCGTCGAGATCCCCGCGGCGTGGTTCGTCGGCCGCCTGCAGCATCGCCTTGTAGGTGTCGACGCTGCGCGTTAGACCTCGCGAGACTGACCAGAGCTCAGATCCGACATCGAGCTCATGCAAGAGCGCTTGTGAGAACAGGCGGGTTACGCGGCCGTGGCCGTCAAGAAAAGGGTGAATCTGTGGATCGGCGTGGCTCTTGATCCCCAATCGGGGCCCAAGGTTGGCCCCGCCTAGTGCGCCGTAAGTGTCGAAACCTATTTTGGAATTTTCTGCCTCACTGGGGTCAATGTTGGAGGCCGAAAGCGGGCAATATTCGGAGCCGCGACACACTCCGCCGACCTTCCGCGCACAACGCAGGTGCAACTGGTGGGCCCGGCAGGACTCGAACCTGCAACCAGACCGTTATGAGCGGTCGGCTCTAACCATTGAGCTACAGGCCCCGCCGGCGTCCGGCGCACGGGAGCGGGGGACGGCGGTGCAGGCATTCCTTATATCGGCCGTCGCCTGCGGGCAATGCCGTGGTCCGGAGGGCCGGAACTTCGGCCCGGCGGTGACGCTGGCCCGCGCAATGTCAACGCATGGAGGCGCGGGTGTTTCGCTGGGCTGGCATCTGTCCGATCATTGCCCTGATTGCCGGCAGCCTCGGCCTTGCGATATCCCGGCCTTCGCCAGGAAGCTCTCGATCATCCTCGTCGCGCTGTTCTTCCCGGGCTTCCCGGCGCTGCTGGATTTGCCTATCCGGTCGCCGGGGCGGTCAGCAGCTCTCAGCTGCTGCCCGCCATGGTCGCGGTGAGCGTCCAGCTCAGTCGACCGAGACGCCGGCGAATTCCACCACCTTGCGCCATTTCTCGGTCTCGGTGGCTATGAGCTTGCCGAATTCCTCAGGCGTCATTGGCTTCGGCACGCCGCCGGTCTCGGCGAGCCGCGCGATCAGCTTGGGATCCTTGAGCGCTTCGCCCACGGCCTTGTTGAGGGTGGCAATCACGTCCGGCGGCGTGCCCTTGGGCGCGGAGATGCCGTAGAAGCCGACCGACTCGAAGCCGGGCACCGTCTCGGCGATGGCCGGGACGTCCGGCACGATCGGCCAGCGCTGCGGAGAAGTGACGCCGAGTGCACGGACGGTGCCGCCGCGCGACTGTTCGAGCGCGGTAGGCAGGTTGTCGAAGATCAACTGGACCTTGTTGGAGATGATGTCGGGAAAGGCGATCGCCGAGCCGCGATAGGGCACGTGGATCATGTCGCACTTGGTCATCGCCTTGAACAATTCGGCCGACATATGCACCGAGGTGCCGTTGCCCGACGAAGCATATGAAATCTTGCCGGGATTGGCCTTGCAGTAGTCAATGAACTCCTGGACGGTTTTTACCGGCATGCCGTTTGATACCACCAGCATATTGGTGAGCTGCATGATGCTGGCGACCGGAACGGTATCGCGGATGAAGTCATAGGGCAGCTTCTTGTAGAGCGAAGTGGAGATCGCGTTGTTCGGCGCCACGAACAGCAGCGTATAGCCATCCGGCGCCGAGGTGACGGCCGCAGCGGCGGCGAGATTGCCGCCGGAGCCTGCGCGGTTCTCGACGACGAATTGCTGGCCGAAATGATCCGATAGCCACTGCGCCATGATGCGCGCCACGATATCGACGGGGCCGCCGGCCGCGAAGCCAATCAGCCAGCGCACCGGCCGGTCCGGATAGCCGGCAGCCGAGGCGGGGAGGGTTGTCGTGGCAAGACCGGCGAAGCCAACAAGACACAGAACAGCAGCACGCAGAAAAGCGATCATAATCCCTCCCAGACATGAAAATCGCGGCGGTGATACGCGCCATCGTTCGATCGGGCTTGCTACCCGTTACCTCCATGCTTTCACAGAATTCGGATTTTGCCTACAAGCATGGCTCAACGAATGCAGGGCGAACGACGTCAGGATGCCACATGAAAATGATGCCGCTTCTTTGCGCAGCACTTCTGGTGGTCACAACGGCCGTTGCGCAGGAAGGAGCCAAGCCGATGTCGACCACCACGCCAAATCCCGGTTTCAACTTGAGTCTCGGCACGGCGACGCCCGGCGGGGGCTTTCCGCTCTATGGCGACGCCTTTGCCGAGGTCATGAACAAGGCCGATCCGTCGCTGGCGCTCGTGACGCGCAATACCAAGGGCTCGACCGAAAACATTCCGCTGCTGGAGGCCGGCCAGCTCGATCTCGCGCTGGTGGCCGGCGAGCCCGCTTATGAAGCCTTCAAGGGCATCGGGCGGGTCCCCACGAAGCTGAAGATCATCACCGCGCTCTATTCCAATCCCGGCATGTTCGTGGTGCGCGCCGACAGTCCCTACAGGACGATCCGCGATCTCGTCGGCAAGCCGATCGCCTTCGGCGCGAAGGGCTCCGGCCTCGTGATCCTGTCCCGCTATGTGCTGGACGGGCTTGGTCTCGATCAGGACAAGGACTTCCAGTCGGTCTATCTCGATCGCGCCGGCGATGGCCCGGCCATGGTGCAGGACGGCCGCGTTGCCGCATTGTGGGGCGCGGGACTGGGCTGGCCCGGTTTCAAGGCCATGAGCGAGAGCCCGGGCGGCGCGCGCTTCATTGCGCCTGATGCGGCGGAGATCGCGCAGATCCGTGCCAAGCACGCCTTCCTCAAGCCGATGCTGGTGGGCGCGAACAGCTATCCGAACCAGCCGGTTCCCATCGCGTCGGTGGGCTCATGGAGTTACATCCTCGCGCGGGAAACGCTGCCGGATGATGTCGCCTATCGGCTTGCGAAGACGCTGCACGGCGCCGAGGCCGCGCTTGGCGCGCGGCTCGCGCAGGCGAAGGAGACGACGGCTAGCAACACCGTGGCGTCAGCGCCTGATGTGGCGCTGATCCATCCCGGGGTGCTGAAGTATTTCAGGGAGATCGGGGTGGTGAAGTAGGGAGCGGAATGGCGCGTAGCGAATGGAGGCGGCCATTCGCTAGTCGCCACTCACCCTTCACTTCTTCCCCAACACACAAGCCGGATCGGGCGGCCCGAATGCGTCCTCGCCGGAAATCTTCGCGAGGATCTTGTAGTAGTCCCACGGATACTTGGACTCTTCGGGGGACTTGACCTGTACCAGCATCAGGTCATGCACCATCAAGCCATCCTCGCGCAGTTTGCCGTTGCGCGCGAAGAAATCCTCAATCGGCTTCTCGCGCATCTTGGCGGCAACCTTTAGCGGCTCGTCGGTGCCGGCTTCCTTGATGGCGTTCAGATAGGCCATGGTCGAGGAATAGACGCCGGCCTGCCACATGGTGGGCATGCGCTTGGTCTTCTCGAAGAAGCGCTTCGACCAGGAGCGGGTCTTGTCGTCCATGTCCCAGTAGAAAGCGGTGGTGAGCAGCAGGCCCTGCGCGGTCTGCAGCCCCAGCGAGTCGACGTCGGTGATCAGCGCCAGCAGCGCCGCCATCTGCTGCCCGCCCCTGAACACGCCGAATTCGCCGGCGGTCTTGATCTCGTTGATATTGTTCGGCGGGCCGCCGGCGATGCCGATGATCTTGGCCTTGGAGGCCTGCGCCTGCAGCACGAAGGACGAGAGGTCCGATGCGCCGAACGGCGGGCGCACCGAGCCGATCACCTTGCCGCCGGTCTTGGTGACGACAGCCGCAGCATCGCGTTCCAGCGCATGGCCGAAAGCGAAGTCGTCGGTGATGAAGAACCATGAGTCGCCGCCGCGCTTCACCACTTCCTGTGCGGTGCCGACGGCGAGCGCACGGGTGTCGAACACCCATTGCATCGTATAGGGCGAACAGAACTTGCCGTGAAAGTCCGCAGCGCCGGTCGAATGGGTGATGAACAGCCGCTTCCTGTCATTGGCGACATTCTGCACGGCAAGACCAACGGCAGAGACCGGCACGTCGACGATGATATCTACCTGATCGACATCGTACCAGCGCCGCGCGAGGCTGGCGCCGATATCGGGCTTGAGCTGATGATCGCCGATGATGATGCTGATCGGCTTGCCGAGCACGGTGCCGCCGAAATCATCGACAGCCATCTGAGCGGCGACCACAGAGCCTTGGCCGGAGGGCGTCGAGGCCGGACCGTTCATGTCGGTGAGCACGCCAATCTTGACGACATCGTCGGAGATCTGCGCGTGCGCGGATGTGGCCAACAGCGCAAGCGTCAAAGCACCGGCGAGTGAAAGTTGTGTGACGGTCAGTCTTTTCAAGCGCACGAATATTGCCTCCCTGGTTCTTTAACTGTGTGACGCGTGACATGCACGTCCCAGCTTTGGGCAGATCATGCAGCAAGCGTGAGGGTGCAACAAGTACGATAGCACATTAAATCCAATGCTTGATATGGCTGCGAGCAGAGCCCATCGCGACGCTTTGACACATTATAGTTGTATGATAGTTGTATGCTAGTTCTCGCGCGCTCTGGCCACGCAGAATTACGCGCTCACCTTTCGATCAGGTCGGCATGCAGACTCTCTCCGCCTGGGTCGAACGACATGCGATCTCAAAACGACACATGCGAGCGCCTTGCCAGAGGCACCAGACCAACACCTCAGTCCTGCTGACGGGGAAGATGGAAGATGTCCGGCAAGACGCCGGCGCGATCATCCCAAATCCTGAATACCGAAAGGCCGCCCGTGCAAAAGACTGCGTTTTCGTCCAGGGACTTGTCGCTTCATCTCGGCGAAAAGGCCAAGTTCGACCTTTGGCAGGATATTCACGTTGCGGAGATCTGGTCGGTCGAATACGCGGTGTCCGATAAACTGCCTTTTGAAGCTGTGATCGAGGCCACGAGTATCGGACCGCTGGTCCTCGGTCAGATGGCCGGAACGATCAAGCAGGCGACGCGGAAGGCGCGTAATATCGCCGACGATGGCAATGATAGTTATCTCCTGCTGATCAACAAGGCCGGGACTGAGCTGGCTGGTGGGCAGGTCGGTCGCCACTATTCGGTCGGCCGGGGGGAGGCGGCTCTGGTCACAGCCTCCGAGCCACTGACAATGTTTGGCGCCGACGAGAATGTCTGGATGAACGTGGTCGTCCCGCGCAAGGTTCTGACCCAGGCCTTTCCGCATATCGACAACAGGCTGGCGCTGAAAATCGGGAACGACAATGAGGCGCTCACGCTCCTGAAACGTTATTGCCAGCTTCTCGAGTCCGGACCCGTCCTCACGAATCCGTCTCTCCTCACGCATGCAGAGACGACATTGCTCGATCTGATTGGACTTGCGACCGGGGCGAAGGGCGAGATGGCCGAACTTGCAGGCCTTCGCGGCCTCCGTGCTGCCAGGCTGCAAGCGGTTCTGGCCAGCATCGCGGACAATTATGCAAATCCCGGAATTTCAGCGCAGGGTGTGGCGCGCGAGCTCAAGCTGTCGCCGCGCTATGTTCACGATCTCCTGCAGGAAACCGGTGTCAGCTTTTCCGAACGCGTGCTCGAATTGCGTCTCCAGAAAAGCTATCAAATGCTGCAGGACCGGCACAGCAGTGCAATGCGCGTCAGCGAGATCGCCATGATCTGCGGCTTCAGCGATATCGCCTATTTCAATCGCTGTTTCCGCCGCCGCTTCGGATGCACGCCGAGCGGTGCGCGATAGTCACTGCGCGATCACGCAGTTGCATGCGCGCAATGACGATTGGCGCTGTTAACCGATCAAGCGTTGCTTGATGGGCACACCGTTCGGGAAAGCAACGCATCTCTCTCCAGGACAATTCCTCTGCATTCCAGCCCAAGACACCGCCGCGCAGCAATGCGACGTCTGGTGCACGGCTACCGGTTCGCAAGAGGGAATATATGTCTCGACGTTCGACGACCAGCACCATCGAGAGACCCCGGCGATACCTGGCGAATGCCAGCCATCTGGCACTGACGGCCGGATGCGCGGCGCTGATCGGTGTCGTGTCGTGGACATCCGCTGATGCAGCGACACTTGGCTGGAACGGGAGCATATCGTCCGACTGGTTTACGGCCGGAAACTGGAGTTCAGGTACGGTCCCGACGGCTTCCGACTCCGTGACGATGAATACGACGACGCCGGCAGACATCAACGGTGGCGCCGCATTGCTCAATGGCGAGATCTGGATTGGCTTTTCCAGTAACGGCGTACTGAATATCTTCAACGGTGGTAGCCTGATCAGCAGCCTGGGATTGATCGGCAACCAACCTGGCTCGACCGGTGCGGTGACCGTCACCGGCGCGGGCTCGGTCTGGAACGCCGAAGGCATGGCGGTCGGTTATCACGGTGCTGGCGCGCTGACGGTCCTGAACGGCGGTGTCGTCAACACCAGCGCCTGGGAGTTCTCTGTCGGGGATAGTTCCGGTGCGGTCGGTGCAGTGACCGTCGATGGTGCTGGATCGACCGTGACCGGCAGCGATATCGTCGTTGGCAATAGCGGCACCGGCACGCTGACGGTGTCGAATGGCGGCACTGTCATCGGTACCACATGGGCAAACTACATAGGGCAACATGCGGGCTCGGTCGGCACCGTAACGGTCACAGGTCCGGGCTCGCATTTGATCGTCAATAATAGCCTCGCTATCGGTCAAATGGGAAACGGCACGCTCACGATTGCAAATGGCGGTGTCGTATCGGTCAGCGGCAATGTGCTTCTTGGCTTTCAAGCAGGCTCGGTGGGTACGCTCAATATCGGCGGCGGCACCGGAGCGGCGGCGGCGGCGCCGGGCACGCTCGATAGTGCGTCGGTCTTTTTCGGCAGCGGGACCGGCACGATCAATTTCAATCATACGAGCACCGGCTATACTTTTGCCCCGGATATCGGTGGGCCGGGATCGATCAACCAGCTTGCCGGCACGACTATACTTACTGGCGATTCGGGCGGATTCTCCGGCGCGACCAGCGTGACCGGTGGGCGGCTGGCCGTGAACGGCTCGCTCGCCAATTCGGTGGTGACGGTGTCGGGCGGCGGCATCCTGGGCGGTATCGGCACCGTGGGTGGCATCGTTGCTAATGGCGGCGGCATTGTCGGCCCTGGCAATTCGATCGGTACGTTGAACGTCAACGGCAATGTGACGTTTGCAGCGGGATCAATCTATCAGGTGGAGACCAACGCAGCCGGGCAGTCGGATAAAATTGCTGCGACAGGAAGTGCGACGCTGAGCGGTGGCACAATCGTCGCCTCCGGTGCCGCGCCTCTCGGGAGCCAGTTTACGATCCTGACGGCAGCCGCCGGCATCAATGGCACTTTCGCCAGCGCCAGCGGAGCGACGGCGACGCCGTTCCTGGCCTACGGCCTGACCTACGATGCAACCAACGTCTATCTTGGCGTCAGCCGCAGCAACGTCACCTTCGCCTCGGTCGGATCGACCCGCAATCAGATCGCGGCTGGTGGAGGAGCAGATAATCTGCCGGTTGGCAGTCCATTAGTGGGCGCACTGGTGCAGCTCGATGCGGCGCAGGCCCGCTCGGCCTTCGACCAGTTGTCCGGCGAGGTGCATGCGTCGGCCAAGGGCGTGATGATCGAGGACAGTCGCTTTGTCCGCGAAGCCGCGATCGACCGGCTGCGCGCGGCCTTCGACGGCGTTGGCGCCGCGGCTACGCCTGTCACGACCTATGTCAACGGCCGTCCGGTGCTTGCGCCAGCCACAACCGATGGCGTCGCGATGTGGGGCCGCGGCTTCGGCTCCTGGGGCCAATGGAGCGGCGACGGAAACGCCGCAACCGTCAAACGGGACATCGGTGGCTTCATGGTCGGCGCCGATTCGCCGTTCATCGATGGATGGCGCGTCGGTGCTATCGGCGGCTATAGCCGCTCGACGTTCCGCCTGGCCGATCGCGGTTCGTCCGGCTCCAGCGACAACTACCATGGCGGTCTTTATGGCGGCACGCAGTGGGGCGATCTCGCTTTCCGCTCCGGTCTTGCCTACACGCGACATGATCTGTCGATCAATCGCTCGGTCGGATTTCCGGGCGTTGCCGAGATGCTGAGGGGTGACTACAGCGCGAGTACGACGCAAGCCTTCGGCGAGTTCGGCTATCGCATCGGGGCAGGGCGGACGCCGCTCGGCCATCTGGCTTTCGAGCCCTTCGCGAACCTCGCTTATGTCAATCTGGCAACCGATGGATTTACAGAAAGAGGCGGAGGAGTTGCAGCGCTTACCAGCCGGAGCGACAACACCGGCGTCACCTTCACCACGCTGGGGCTTCGGGCGTCGACCAGCTTTGATCTCGGCAACGGAATGACCGCGGCAACGCGTGGCATGCTCGGCTGGCGCCACGCCTTCGGTGACGTGACGCCAACCTCGATCATGGCCTTTGCCGGTGGATCACCTTTCACCGTTGCCGGTGTGCCTATCGCTGCAAACGCCGCTGTCGCGGATCTTGGCTTTGACATCAATGTCACGCCGAACGCCACGCTTGGTGTCACCTATGGCGGTCAGTTCGGTTCGGGTGTCACCGACCAGACCTTGCGCGGGAATTTCGCTGTGAGATTCTAAGAACGCCCATCTCAGGAGATGCGGTGCGGATGATGCGTCTCTTGAATGCAGCGTCGCAACGGCGACGGGCCGTTAACCGTCATCCAGTTTCGCCAACCGCTCGGCCTCTGCGATGTCATCCATCGTATTGGCATTGAAGAACGGGTCGACCGGATCAACCGGCCATTGGACGGTTGCGAGTTTGTAGCGGGACGTCCAGCGGCCGACCGCGCGCATGTTCTCGTTGACGAGGGCATCGCGTAGCTCATGGCGCAGGGCAACGTCCCACAATCCTATGACGGGATGCGATTGTCCGGCCGAGGAGGCGACGGCAAGCTGCGCATTCTCCGCGATGCGGGCCCGATGCAAACGCGAGACGAGGTCGCGCGGCAGGAAAGGGCAGTCGCCCGGGACGCTGAGCATCCACGTGACATCCGGTCGGTTGGCCACTGTCCATTCCAGGCCTGCGAGAATCCCGGCAACGGGGCCGGGGAAATCCGCAATGTCGTCGGCGATCACCGGCAGGGCAAAGGACGCGAACCGCGCGGGATCGCCATTGGCGTTCAGCACCAGCCCGTCGCATTGCGGTGCGACGCGCGCGATCACGCGGGCCAGGATGCTGCGGCCGCCGATTGTCCGCATCGGCTTGTCGCCGCCGCCCATCCGGCGCGCCAGGCCGCCGGCCAGCAGCACGCCCAAAGTGGTCGGATATGCGCTCGTCATCGTCATAGCGCTGCATATGACATTTGGCGTCAGCCGGATATAACGCAGTTGCACAAAACGGAACCCCACGATGGCCCTCACCAAGCTCGACCTGACAGGATTGAAATGCCCGTTGCCGGCGCTGATGACGCGCAAGGCGATGAAGGCACTGTCGGTCGGTGATCGGCTTGAAGTTCACTGCACGGACCCCCTCGCAGTGATCGACATCCCTGCTCTGATCCAACAGAGCGGTGATCAGATCGAGACGTCTGAACGCAGCGGCGATGTGATGATCTTCTTTATCGAGAAACGAAATGCTGCGATTGCAAATCGCGATTGAGTTGCTGCGATGCAGTGGAAATCATTGAGAAATTTTCGCTCCTGATACCTTTGGACTATCGACTCCCGCAGTCGCTTCTGGCCCATTCTCATTGAGTGCGCGCGCTTGAATCTTTTCTGCGCGCTGCAGGGGAATTGACGACGCGACTTTTTCAAATCGCTGATCGGCTCAGAAGGGTCGGCTGCAGGGGGGATTTCATGACAAGTGTTGGCAACGCCGGAATACTGTCTGGCACCAAGCCAGGATTGCTGGAACGCGAACGCATCATTGCGACCGCCGGCTTCAACCGGTGGCTGGTTCCACCTGCTGCCCTCTGTATCCATCTCTGTATCGGCATGGCCTACGGCTTCAGCGTGTTCTGGCTGCCGCTGTCGCAGGCGATCACGACACCTGCGTCGAAAGACGTGTGCGACGGCATGAGCCTCGCCACTGAACTCTTCACCACCACCTGCAACTGGAAGGTCGCCAGCCTCGGCTGGATGTACACACTATTCTTCGTGCTGCTCGGCGTCTCTGCCGCGATCTGGGGCGGCTGGCTCGAGCGCGTCGGTCCGCGCAAGGCCGGCTTCGTCTCGGCCATGTGCTGGTGCGGCGGTCTCGTGCTCGGTTCGATCGGCGTCTACACGCATCAGCTCTGGCTGTTGTGGATCGGCTCCGGTGTGATCGGCGGTATCGGTCTCGGTCTCGGCTACATTTCGCCGGTGTCGACGCTGGTGAAGTGGTTCCCAGATCGTCGCGGCATGGCGACGGGCATGGCGATCATGGGCTTCGGCGGTGGCGCGATGATCGGCTCGCCGCTGGCCAATCTCTTGATGAACTATTTCAAGACCCCGACCGATGTCGGCGTCTGGCAGACCTTCCTCGCCATGGGCGTGATCTATTTCGTGTTCATGATGATCGGCGCGTTCTCCTATCGCATCACGCCGCCGAACTGGAAGCCTGATGGCTGGACCGCTCCGGCGACAGCGAATGCCATGATCACCACCGGTCACGTGCATCTCGACAATGCACACAAGACCAGGCAGTTCTGGCTGATCTGGGGCGTGCTCTGTCTGAACGTGTCTGCCGGCATCGGCGTCATCGGCATGGCCTCGCCAATGCTGCAGGAAATCTTCGCCGGCAAGCTGATCGGCCTGCCCGATGTCTCATTCAGCCAGCTCTCGGCCACGCAAAAGACCGCCATCGCCGGCATCGCCGCTGGCTTCGCGGGTCTGCTGTCGCTGTTCAACATCGCTGGCCGCTTCTTCTGGGCGTCGCTGTCGGACAAGCTCGGTCGCAAGAACACGTATTATACGTTCTTCATCCTCGGCATCGTTCTCTACGCATTGGTGCCGACGCTGGCGGCGATGGGCAGCAAGGTCCTCTTCGTGCTGGCCTTCGGCGTCATCCTCTCGATGTATGGCGGCGGCTTCGCCACGATCCCGGCCTATCTCGCAGATATCTTCGGCACCCAGTTCGTCGGCGCTATCCACGGCCGGTTGCTGACGGCCTGGGCGACGGCGGGCATCGTCGGTCCTGTGGTGGTGAACTACATCCGCGAATTCCAGATCGCCGCCGGCGTGCCGCGGGCGCAGGTCTATGACTTTACGATGTACATCCTTGCCGGCATGCTGGTGCTCGGCCTGATCTGCAACATGCTGGTGAGGCCGCTGGCGCCGCATTGGTTCATGAAGCCCGACGAAGTCGCGGCGCTGCAGGCCAGGGGCGCTGCGGCGTCGACTGGCGGCGGCTCCTATGGCATCGGCAAGGGTGGTTTCGACGCCAGCGCCATCGCCTTCTGGGCCTTTGTCGGCATCCCGTTGTGCTGGGGCGTCTGGCTCACATTGCAGAGCGCGGTCAAGATCTTCCAGTAAGGCTTTGCGGGACCGGCGGCGCAAGCTTCCGGTCCTGTTTCACATCTGACGATCAATCTTCAAAACAAGCACATTCGGGGATAACGATGACACGCATCACCACGGGCCTCGTGGCCGCCTTGTTCGTAGTAACTTCAATCGGCGTTGCCTCGGCGCAGGCGCCCGCGACGCCAGCGGCATCTGCCACACCCGCCAAGATGAAGCTGAACAAGCAGAGCCTCAAGGAAATGAAGGCGAAGTGGAGCGCCAACAAGGGCAAGCTCAAGGCCTGCCGCAAGGACGTGAAGGTCAAGGGCCTCGCTGGCGACGACCGCTGGTTTTATATCGAAGACTGTATGGCCAGGAGCTGAGGCGCTAGCAAGAGTTGAGACGCAGGATGGGTAGAGTGCAGGCGCGTAGCGCCGGAGCGAAACCCATCGCTTTTGCATATGCGGCGAGGGTTTTCGCGTAGACGCACTACCCATCCGACGGGTGCTGAGCCCGGTCACCGCGGCCGCTTCCATCTTTATGCCGCGCCTATGAACAGGCGCGGCTGCCCGTCTCGATTTCATATGGCGATGTCCGCATCTTCCCACCATCCCGACGCGCTCATGCGCCAGGGAGTTGAGAAGACGGACAACGACCATGACGATGTTCTACAATCGCGATACGCAGCTGCACGATCTCTCGGCCGATAGCGCTTATCGCAGCTACCTCATCAGCCGCAACCAGGCCCCGATCGTCTATCACTCCGGTGATATCCAGTGGAAGCGGCTCTGCGTCGCCGCGCGATTGACGCGTAACCACATCAAGGGTTTTTTCGCCGCCATTCACATGGCGCTGGTCGCCGACAAGATGCGCCGCGCGCGGCGTGAGCTGGCGCGCGTCCGCGTCCGTGCCACTGATACGCCGGTGCTTCCGGATCGCCGGAGCGTGCCATGAGGAAAGACCGTTCTGCAGCGCTGTTCGCGCGCATCGCCTCCTATGCGACCATCATGCCGGGCATTCTCGCCCGGCTTTGGCGTTTTGTCATTGGACCTGCGGTCTATCGGCCGGCCGCACATTACATGCGCGGACCCGGCCCGAAATGTCGCGAGAAGAGCGAGCGGACGCGCCCCCAGTCCTAGCGCACGCGGCGCAGGGGCGGCGCGTCGTCAGGCTGCGCCCATATCGCTTCCATCGCGGCGTAGACCTGCTGCTGCTCGGTCTCTGTGAGCTCCGTCAGCGGCAGGCGCACGGCAGCATTCCCCAGGCCCCGCAGGCTCAATGCAAATTTCACCGCTGCTGCTGCCTGATCCGACGGCAGGACGTCGGCGAGCGGTGCCAGCATGTCGGAAATGGTTGTCGCATAGCGCGGGCATCCCTGGCGGGCCGCGTAATACATGCCGCGGCAGAGCTGCGGCGCCATATTGGCCATCGCGGAGACAACGCCGTCGCCGCCGAGCAGCAGATAGGGCAGGGCTGCGGCGTCCTGTCCCGTCAGCATCCGGAAACCTGCCGGCAGCAGTGGCCGCAATCGCGCCAGTCGCCCGGCGTCACCGGTGTCGTCGCGCAGGCCTATCAGTCGTGGCGAGGCGGCGAGACCGATGAGCGTGTCGTCGGTCAGCGCACGGGCACAGCGCGACGGTGCATCATGCACAATGACCGGCAGCAATGTCGCCTTCAGGATCGCATGGAAATGCGCTGCGATGCCATCTGCCGTCGGGCGGTTGTAATACGGTACGACCGACATGACGGCATTGGCGCCGGCGGCCCGTGCCAGCCGCGTCGATTCGATGGCGCGACTGGTACAGTTCGATCCCGCGCCGGCAATGATGTGGATGCGCCCTCGGGCGACGCCGGCGGCAGTCCGGATCAGCGTGGCGCGCTCGTTCGAGGTGAGCGTGTCAGACTCGCCAATAGTTCCTCCGACCACGATGGCACTCGCGCCGGCACAAAACTGTCGCTCGCATAACCGCGCGAAAGTGAGGAGATCGAGTGCGCCATGCGCATCGAACGGCGTCGGCACGTCAGCGATGATGCCATGCAACCAGTCATTGGTGTGACGGGAGGCATGAGCTTGCGGGAGGGCATGGGCCCGAAGGGCAACTGCGGACATGGTGAGAAGCTCAGGCGACGCGCCGTTGTTGCAACAGTCCGACAGAGGTTGCTGCCGTGACCGGCACGGCACTCATATCGAGCTCGATGAGGCCCGCCGTCTCGATGATAGTTTCGGGGTGATGGCCGTTTTCGAACAGCGCGTAGCGCACGGCATTCGCGCGACTCACGAACAACCCGCCGAACAGGCCGTTCTGCTCCTGCGCGACCCACTGGCCGCGGCGGTTCTTGCCGATGAAAATGAGGGATGAGCTACACGAGGGAGGTTCGATGGTGATCACTTGCAGTCTCCAGTTCATTCGCTTGAGCGAATGTCTGCAAGATGATCGGCGGACCGTTTGAAAACGAGATGAGCGGTGGTACCGCGTTATAGGGATTTCATAAGTCCTTCGGTTCGCACATCACTCCTGCGGAACCATCATTCGCGGCGACGATTGAACATTTCGATCATAATGGGAGCATGGAATGGCGAAATATTCCAAGAAGGCGGCCGCGAAGGTCGCGCGGGCCATGAAGAAGCGCAAGACCGGCACATTGCGAAGCGGCGGCTCGGGCAAGAAGGTGACCAGCAAGAAGCAGGCGATCGCGATTGGCCTGTCTGAAGCCCGCGCCGAAGGCCGGAAAGTGCCAAAGGCGCCGAAGAAAAAGGCCGCGACTAAAAAGACAACGAAGAAGGTGGCCAGGAAAACCGTGAAGAAGGCCGCGAAAAAGACGGCAAAGAGAGCAGCGAAAAAGTCCAGAAAGAAGAACGGCTGATTGGTTTCAGGCTTGAGGCGACACTGCAGATCACTTGGTCTGCAGTGTCGCTTTCAGCAGATGATTCTTGCATTCGTCTTCCTTGCCTTCCACCATTGCTTCGCTGGCAAGACCGATTTCGTCCGACGCCGTTTTCTTCTGCTTGCTGCTGTCAGGCATCTTGGCGATGGCCTCGGCGACGAAGCCGATGTTCGAGGCATTGCATTCCCGGGTCTGCAGTTGTTGCGCATCGGCAGTCACGGCAAGTGTCGCCGTCAGAATGAGAGCTATTGCAACGGGCTTCATGCGGTCAACTTGCCTTGCGGTGCCGTGCGGATGACCGCGCGGTCTTCTTGGCGGGCCGTTTACGCGCCACATGCGGCCGTGTGGCCGAGACACGCTTGCTCGGCGTTTTGCCACCCTTGAGGCTCGCCTTTAGCGCATCCATCAGATTGATGACATTATCCGGCTTGTCTTCCTTCTCGACCACCTTCACCGGCTTGCCGGCAGCCTTGCGCTTCACCAGCGTCTTCAGCGCGGTTTCATATTCGTCCTTGAACTCGGTCGGATCGAAATGTGAAGCCTTGCTGTCGAGGATATGTATTGCGAGGTCGATCATGTCCTTGGAGATCTTCGGGCTCTTGATGCCGTCGAAATAGTCCTCCTCGTCGCGTATCTCATAGGGGAATCGCAGCGTGGTGCCGAGCAGACCCTTGCCGAGCGGCTCGATGGCGATGATGTGCTCGCGATTGGTCAACACGATGCGGGCCAGTGCCACGCGGTCCTTGTCCTTCATGGCGTCGCGGATCACGGCAAAGGCATCGGCGCCGGCGTCGCCGTCGGGTGCGATGTAATAGGGGGCGTTCAGATAGCGCCGGTCGATCTCGTCGCGCGGCACGAAATTGTCGATGTCGATGGTGTGGTTACTCTCGATCTGCACGGCCTCCAGCTCCTCCTTCTCGATCTCCACATATTCGCCTTTGCTGATCTCGTAGCCGCGGCCCTTCTGTTCCTTTTCAACGACGTCGCCGGTCTCGGCGTCCACCATCTGCTGCTTCAGCCGGTTGCCGGTCTCGCGGTTGATCATGTGGAATTTGGTCTTCTCGACCGTCGTCGCGGCCGGATACAGCGCCACCGGGCAGGTGACGAGCGACAGCTTGAGAGAGCCTTTCCAATAGGCGCGGGGCGGGGCCATACTCGTTCTCCAACTCGATCTACAAATGAAGCACGCAGGCCGCAAAGTATTGCGCTGGCGTGGATTTCCAGGAACTTCAACGGCAGTTGCCGGTTTTGGTTCCGGGCCGGATCATGTGCCCGATGCGTTGAGTGGGGGACGGCGTGGCCGACAAGCAGCTTCAGACCTACCGCCGGAAGCGCGATTTCGCGCAGACGAAAGAGCCGTCGGGCCAGATCGTGGTCGCGCCGGCGAAGCGGCGCCGTTTCGTGATCCAGAAACACGATGCCACCCGGCTGCATTACGACCTGCGGCTGGAGATGGACGGCGTTTTCAAGTCCTGGGCCGTCACCCGCGGTCCGTCCATGGACCCTGCCGACAAGCGCCTCGCTGTCGAGGTCGAGGATCACCCGCTCGATTACGGCGATTTCGAAGGCACCATCCCCAAGGGGCAATATGGCGGCGGCACGGTGCAGCTTTGGGATCGCGGCTATTGGGAGAGCGAGGACCCGGAAAAGGGCTTGAGGAAAGGCGACCTCAAATTCACGCTGGATGGCGAGAAGCTGCATGGCGGCTTCGTGCTGGTGCGCATGAAGCATGACCGCAATGGCGGCAAACGCACCAACTGGTTGCTGATCAAGCACCGCGACGAATTCGTCAGGGAAGGCAAGGCCAACAGGATTCTCGATGACGATATGTCGGTCGCCTCCGGCCGGACCATGCGCGAGATTGCGTCGGGCAAGGGAAAAGCGCCGAAGCCCTTCATGATTGCCAAGACCGCGAGGATCAAGCCGGATGCGGTGTGGGATTCCAGCGAGGGCAGCGCTGCGCAGGCGCGTGCGACGAAAGGCGTGAAGACCAAGGCGGATGTCGGCAAAGGTGCGACGAAGAAGATTGCAGCGAAGAAGGCTGTCACAGGTAAGGCCGCGAGGGTCGCGAAGATGCCCGGATTTGTCGCGCCGCAGCTTTGTGTATCGGTCGATCGTCCACCTTCTGCCGATGGCTGGGCGCATGAGATCAAGTTCGACGGCTATCGTGTGCAGCTTCGTGTCGCGGACGGCGAGGCGACACTGAAGACGCGTAAGGGTCTCGACTGGACGGAGAAATTTCAGGCCATCGCCAGCGAAGCCGCCGGCCTCCCGGATGCCATCATCGATGGCGAGATTGTCGGCCTCGATGCGCACGGCGCACCGGACTTCGCGGCGCTGCAGGCGGCGCTGTCGGATGGCGAGACCGATACGTTGATCTTCTTTGCATTCGATCTGTTGTTCGCCGACGGTGAGGATCTGCGCAAGCTGCCGTTGAGCGCGCGCAAGGAACGGCTTCTTGAGCTTCTCGACAAAGCCCGCCGTGGCCGCAAGGAAAGCCTGATCCGCTATGTCGATCATTTCGACACCGGAGGCGATGCCATCCTGCGATCCGCCTGCAAACTGTCGCTGGAAGGCATTGTCTCCAAGAAGCTCTCGGCATCCTATGTATCCGGCCGTTCGCAAAACTGGACCAAGGCCAAATGCCGGGCCGGCCATGAGGTCGTGATCGGCGGATGGAAGAGCAATGCCGGCAAATTCCGGTCGCTGATGGTCGGCGTCCACAAGGGCGATCATCTGGCCTATGTCGGCGTGGTCGGCACCGGCTTCGGCCAGGACACGGTCAAGCGCATCATGCCAGCGCTGAAAGCAGCGGCGGCAAAGACCAGCCCCTTTGGCGGCAAGGAAACACCACCCGGCGGCCGCGATGTGCACTGGCTGAAGCCCGAACTGGTGGCCGAGATCGAATTCGCAGGTTTCACCGGCGCGGGCATGGTGCGGCAGGCTGCATTCAAGGGGCTGCGGCAGGACAAACCCGCGGACGAGGTCGAGGCCGAAACGCCGAAGAAGACGGAGCTCGCCGAGCCGAAGCCGAAGCGCGGTGCGAAGAAGGCCGCGAAGACGACTGCGAAGAAGGCTGCACCCGCAAGGGCAGCGGTGGGGAATGCTGTCGTCATGGGTGTCTCCATCTCCAAGCCCGACAAGGAGCTGTGGCCCGATGCAGGCGACGACCAGCCCGTCACCAAACACGACCTCGCCACTTATTTCGAAGCGGTCGGCGATTGGATGATGGACTATCTCAAGGGGCGGCCCTGTTCGATTGTACGCGCGCCCGACGGCATCGACGGCCAGCAGTTCTTCCAGCGCCATGCCATGCCGGGAACGTCCAATCTGCTGGAGCTTGTGAAGGTCTCGGGCGACCGCAAGCCCTATCTGCAGATCGACCGCGTCGAGGGCCTCGCAGCCGTCGCGCAGATCGGCGGCCTTGAATTGCACCCGTGGAATTGCGCGCCGGGCGCGCCGGATACGCCTGGACGTCTGGTATTCGACCTCGATCCCGCGCCCGATGTGGAGTTTGCAGCTGTGATGGATGCGGCGCGCGAGATGCGCGAACGGTTGTCTGGTCTCGGCATGGAGAGCTTCTGCAAGACCACCGGCGGCAAGGGCCTGCATGTGGTCGTGCCGCTGTTGTATGGGGCCAAGGACAAGGTGGACTGGAAGACCGCGAAAACCTTTGCGCAGGCCGTGTGCCAGCAGATGGCGAGCGATGACCCCGAGCGCTATCTGCTCAACATGTCGAAGAAGCTACGGGGCGGAAAGATCTTCCTCGATTATCTGCGCAACGACCGCATGGCGACCGCGGTATCTGTGCTGTCACCCCGGGCGCGAAAGGGCGCCACCGTGTCGATGCCGCTGACATGGGCGCAGGTGCGGAGCGATCTCGATCCAAAGCGGTTCACGGTGCGCAGCGTGCCGGCGCTTCTGAAGAAGAGCAAGGCGTGGGCCGGTTACGATGATGTTGCATCGTCGATCAAGGCGGCGATTGGAAAGATGGCCTGACATCTCAGGATAGGTAGAGCGCAGCGAAACCCATCGCCTTCGTGCATGAGAAGATGGGTCTCGCGAAGGCGCTCTACCCATCCTGAGACAAAACGAAAGCGCGCGACCCTTCCGGATCGCGCGCCTTGAAATCAATATTTTCTCTTACAACTTACCAAGCAACAGGAGGATCAGCAGGATCACCACGATGAGGCCGAGACCGCCGCCGCCGTAATAGCCGGTGCCGTAGAACGGACCGCCACCGATACCGCTGAAGCCGCCAAGCAAGGCGATGATCAGGATGATCAGAATAATAGTACCAATAGACATGGATTTCTCCTCAGCCTGGCAGACGGACAAGCCTGCTGCCTTCATGCGATAAAAACGCGCAGGCATCCCCAAGGTTCCATGGTTGAAACTTTGATTGCGACTACCGCCGGACAAAATCGGGCATACAACCGGTGAGCTAACAAAGGATCGTGTGATGTCTGCACCTCTCATCGTCTCCATTCCGCACAGCCTCGGCCGCGAGGAAGCGTCTCGCCGTCTCAGGAATGGCTTGACGCGTGCTGCGTCGAATGTCCCGACGCTGACGGTAGATGAGGAACGTTGGGAGGGGGACCGGATGATCTTCCGTGTCCGCGCCCTGGGGCAGGCTGCGTCCGGCCAGGTGGATGTCGCGGACGATCACGTCAAGGTCGAAGTAGTGCTGCCGTGGTTGCTGCAGCGATTCGCGCAAGTTGCCCAGGCGGCGATCAGATCGCGCGGAAATCTGCTGCTTACAAAAAAGAGTTGATGCGCTGCGAAGCGCTCAAGAGGAATTCCCGCGGTTCTTCAATGTCTTTTGCTTAGCAGCATAGGAAGCCGCCCCTGAGTGTGCAGTGCACGTTCCTTCCGCCATAAACCATTCGCCAATAATTTGATGAAAGGCTTTGAGCACGCGGAGGAAGGGAACCGACCTTTCTCGAGTCGGCACGACATCCGCCAGGCCGTCCGGCCGTTGATCCCGGACGGCCTTGTCGTGTGGGCTATTGCAAACGCGTCGAACGAATGCGTTTCGGCGCGGCATGGGCCTTCACGATCGCCATCGGAAGCTGCCTGAAGAGTTTGGTGACGGAGAGCTCGCTCGCGCCGTTCTTCTGCGATGCACCTTCGACGAGGTAGCCGGGCGCGATCACGGTCGCGTCGAACGCCGTCGCCTCCGGCCAATGGCGCCCGCCTTGCGTTGCTTCGAAAAAGGCGCGCGGGGTCACGACGATGGCGGCGTCGCGCTGATACCGCCGCGCAAAGGCGATGATATGTGCGGCCTGAGGTCCGGTGACTTCAAGCGGTTCGTAATCGCCATCGGTGAAGACGGCTGCCATTGCGGTGCGGCGTTTCAACAGCTCGCGCGTCCAGGCGAGCTTGATGTGGCCATCATTCCAGTTTTGCGCCAGCGCGGCCCAATCCGGCTGCCGCAGTCCCTCCAGCACTTTGGTGCGTTCGGCGAAATCCACCGGTCGGCGGTTGTCCGGATCGACCAGCGAGAAATCCCAGAATTCTGTACCCTGATAGAAGTCCGGCATGCCGGGAATGGTCGCTTTCAGCGTGATCTGGCTGAGCGAATTCAATGCGCCGATGAGCGACGTACGCTTGGCAAACGTCTCGAGCGCCTCGATGAAGTCAGGCGATTGCGCGCGATCGAGAATGCGCTCCAGGAACGTGTGCAGGCCTTTCTCGTAAGCCTCGTTCGGATTGAGCCAGCTCGTCTCCTGCTTGCCTTCACGCGCCGCCTTCAGCGCATAGGCCTGCATCCGTTCGAGGAAGGAACTGTCCGGTCCGTCGAGCGGCCATGCGCCGATCAACGCCTGATACAACATATACTCAAACGCTGCGGAGGGCGTGCGCGCCTCGCCATAGACGACCAGATGCGGCGCATTCAGCACCTTCCAGCGGCTGACCGCACTGGCCCATTCACCGGGCATTTCGGCCAAAGCCAGCAAGCGCGCGCGCGCATCCTCGCCGCGCTTGGTGTCGTGAGTGGCGGTCGAGGTCATGCCATGCGGCCATTCGCGCGCGCGCGTCACCATCATCTCGTGAAACGTGGCGACAGGTATCGCGTTCGCCGCCGGCTCGCCGCCGACTTCATTCAGCGCCAGCAGGCGGTGATAGCGATAGAAGGCGGTGTCTTCGAGTGACTTCGCCATGGTCGGTCCGGTGAATTGCTGCACCTTCAATGCAAAGCGCCGCACGCGCGGCTTGCTGTGCGCAGGGCGGCCGGGCTTCAGCAGGTCAAGCGTCAACGCGTCGCGCAGGAAGTCGAACAGGCCTTCGTCGGTGCCGAACCAGTCGGCGCGCGCCTTCTCGATGGTCGTGGCGATCAGTTGCCGGTCGAGGGCGGACGGGCCGGCGGCGGTGAGATAGGTGCGATAGACCGGGAAATGCAACACATAGAGTTCGAACGCCTGACGCAGCGTGTCGGCGGAGAAGTCGCGTGTCGAATAATGTCCGTTGGCGATCCGCGCCAGGAGGCGCGTCAGCACCGTGAATTCGCTGAGCAGCAGCGTATCGAGCACGCGGCGCTTGGCTTCCATCAGCAGTGGATCGAATTTCGGCGAGGTATTGCTGACCTGCCGCCAGGTTTCGCCCAGCGGCTCCAGGCCCTTTTCCTCGACCAGCACCTGCGTGATGACATTGAGCCATTCATAGCCGGTGGTGCCGTGCACGCCGGCAAAGGGCACCAGTTTCTCATTTTCGCCGAGGATTTTCTCGACCACGATATAGAACGGCTTGGACGAGCGGCCATGCGCCTCGCGGATCAGCCGGCGCAATCGTTGGAAATATTGCGAGGGATCGCGGAGACCGTCGATATGGTCGAGTCGCAGACCCTGCAACTTGTCCTCGGCGATCAGTCGTTTGACCAGCGAGTGGACCGCCTCGAACGTGCCGGCGTCCTCGACGCGCAGCCCGGCCAGCGTGTTGACGTCGAAGAAGCGGCGATAGTTGATCTCGCTGGAGGCGAGGCGCCACTGGCCCAGCTTGTAGTGCTGGCGCTCCAGCAGCATGTGCAGCGCCTGGATCTGTGCCGGCCGATCCGCGCCGGCGCGATAAGCCTCGAGGCCTCTGGAAATGACCTCGGCAGCACCGTCGATGGATGCGAGCTGCCGTTTGAACGCCGGCGCTTCCTGCCGGTTGGGATGGCGCAGGCCGGTATGCTTGGCCGCCAGCTTCAGGATCGCGCGGCCGGCCGCGGTCTCGCCTGCATTTGCCTCCTTGACGATGCTGCGCAGCATCTCGCTGTAGCGCTCCGGCGCGATAGGAAGACGGTGTTCGAAATACCAGGCTGAGAAGCTGCCTTCCCCGGGGTCGTATTTCAGTTCGATCTCGCCATTGTCCAGCGCCTGCCCGTAGGAGGAGCCGATGATCGGCAAGAGCACGCCGCCGCGGGCGCGATAGGGCAGGGTATCCCAGTCGATATCGAACGAGACGGCATGCGGCGAGGCCTGGCCCCATTCCAGCACGTCGAGCCACCACGGATTGTCAGCGAAATGCACGCCCACATGATTGGGGACGAAATCGAGAATCAGGCCGATGTCGTGCGCCTTCAGCGCGGCACTCAGGCGCTCGAAGCCGGCTTCGCCGCCAAGTTCGGGATTGAGCTTGGTGTGATCGACGACGTCATAGCCGTGGGTCGAGCCGGCGCGCGATTTCATGAATGGCGACGCGTAGAGATGCGTGATGCCAAGCGCCTTTAGATAGGGGACTATGCCCGCGGCGGCATCAAAGTCGAAATCCTTGGTCAGCTGAATGCGGTAGGTCGCGACGGGAATCGCAGGCGCCATTATCTATCTCCGATCCGCCATGCGACGGACCACGGCGTCCCCACGCCGGTGGTAGTGTTGCCCCAAATGGTTGTGCCAGTGCTCGGCGGTGCTGCGTTAACGGCCTTATCCGACAGATTGGCCGCGAGATGCAGTCTGCTGCCGTCGCCCATTTTCCAGAATGCCGTGATGAAGCCCTCGTCGGTCGCCTCGGCCTTGCCGAAGCGCGCACCGGCAAGACGCGGCACGATGTGCTGCTTGCGCAGCGCCAGCAGGTTACGCACCAGAGCCAGCCGCTTCCGGCCCGGCTCAGTGTCGCGCTGATCCCAATCGATGAAAGCCGAGCGGAAGGAGCGCTCGTCCAGCGGATCGGGAATCTCGTCGCCGTATTTTTCATAGGCGCTGGCGAATTCCTTCCTGCGACCGTTGCGCACGGCATTGGCGAGATCGCCCTGGAAATCGCAGAAGAATGGGAAGGGCACCTTCGAGCCCCATTCCTCGCCCTGGAACAGCATCGGCACCATCGGCGCCAGCAGCGTGATCGCCAGCGCGGCCTCGATCGCTTCAGGCTTGGCCAGGGCCTCGAGACGGTCGCCGAGTGCGCGGTTGCCGATCTGGTCATGGTTCTGCAGGAAGTTGACGAAACCAGTGGGCGCGAGTTCATGGCTCGGTTCGCCGCGCGGTGCGCCGTCGCGATGCGCCGAAGGCTGGCCCTGATAGGCGAAGCCCGAGCCCAGCGCCCGCACGATGTGATCGAGCGGCTTCGGTGCAAAATCGCTGTAATAGCCCTTGTCCTCGCCGGTGAGCAGCACGTGCCAGGCGTGGTGATAGTCGTCATTCCACTGCGCGCGATATTTGCCGCGCGCCGGGTTGGTGACGGGGTCCAGCAGCGTGGCGCGGTTGTCGTCGTTCTCGAGCACGAGATGGATCAGCCGGCCGGTGTCGGCGGCCAGCTTGCCGACCTCGCGGCTCAGCTCGTGCAGCATCGGGATCTCGCCCTGTTCGGGGATCGCATGCACCGCATCGAGCCGCAGCCCGTCGAAGCGATAATCGCGTAGCCACGCCACGGCATTCTCGATCGCGTAGGCCCGCACCTGCGGCAGGTGATAGTTGATCGCCGATCCCCACGGCGTATCGGCACCGCCGAAGAAATTCGGCGCATAGAGGCCGAGATAATTCCCCTCCGGCCCGAAGTGATTGTAGACGACATCGAGGAACACCATCAGGCCGCGCAGATGGGCCTCGTCGATCAGCGCCTTGAGATCGTCGGGACGGCCGAACATCGCGTCCGGCGCATACCACAGCACGCCGTCATAGCCCCAGTTACGCTTGCCGGCGAAATCCGCCACCGGCATCAGCTCGAACGCGGTGATGCCGGTCGCGACCAGATGATCGAGCTTGTCGATCATAGCACGATAGGTGCCCTCCGGCGTGTAGGTGCCGACATGGGTCTCAATCAGTACGGTCTCTTCCCAGGCCCGGCCGCGCCAGTCGGTCGCGCGCCACGAATAAGTCCTGTGGTCGATCACTTCGGAAGGGCCGGAGATGTCGCCCGGCTGAAAGCGTGAGCCGGGGTCAGGGACGTCGGTCTTTCCGTCGATTCTGAAACGATAGGTCGCGCCGGCTGTCACGCCCGCGATCTCTGCCGCGAACCAGCCGTCTTCGCCGGGCTTCAAGGGATGGGATTGATCGCCGAGCATCACATCGACGCGCTGCGCGGCCGGTGCCCACAATCGGAAGATCGCACCTTTCGCAGTCAACCGCGGCCCGAACGAATGCCCATTCATGCCGGCGTCCCCGCAAAAGCCAGCACCGAGCGCGGAGGCGCGTCGATGTCGGCGCCCGGTGGCAGGATGGCGATGGAGAGGTTGTCATCGGCGGTGTTCAGCACCTGCCGCCAATTCTTGTATTCCGTCATCTTCGGCAGCTTGAAGGCAATGCCTTCGGGCGCCGCATTCAGCACGATAAAGATGGGGTTGGTGTTCTCGCCCGAGGCGCTGAGCACATAAGAAAGAAATCGACCGTCGGGAAATGCCCAGTCCGCTTCCGTCATCTCCTCGGCCGAGGGCGTCAGCCACAGCACGCCATAGGTGCCATCGGCGCGGCGGCCATCGAGCCAGCGCTGCGCGGTGATCTGGGGAAAGCGCTGTCGCAGTTGCGCCATATGGCCGATGAAGGCGGTGAGGTCCTCGTCCTTATCGCCGAGGTTGTCCCAGGTCACCCAGCCGATCTCGTTGTCCTGGCAATAGGCGTTGTTGTTGCCGCCCTGGGTATTGCCGACCTCGTCGCCGGCCAGCAGCAGTGGCACGCCCTGTGCTAGGAAAAGACAGGCAAGCTGGTTTTTGCGCAGCTGCCGGCGAAGTGCCAGCAGTTCGGGATCGTCGGTCGGGCCTTCGACGCCGAAGTTGTTGCTGAGGTTATCCGACGATCCGTCGCGATTGTCCTCGCCATTGGCCTCGTTGTGCTTCTCGTTATAGGCAAACAGATCGGCCAGCGGAAAACCGTCATGCACGGTGACGTGGTTGATGCCGGCGCGCTGCTTGCGGCCGTCATGGTTGAACACGTCGGAGGAGCCGGTCATGCGGCTGGAGACCTCGCCGATCAGCGAGCCCTCGCCGCTCCAGTAGCGGCGCATGGCGCTGCGATATTTGTCGTTCCATTCCGACCACTGCGACGGAAACGCGCCGACCTGGTAGCCGCCCATGCCGAGATCCCAAGGTTCCGCGACCATCTTGACGTTCGCGAGAACAGGATCCTGCCGGATCGCGGTGAGGAAGCCGCTATTGCGATCGAAGCCGTTTGGCCCGCGCGCCAGGGTGGTCGCAAGGTCGAAGCGGAAACCATCCACGTGACACACCTCCACCCAGTAGCGCAGTGAATCCATTACCATCTGCAACACGCGCGGATGCGTAAGGTTCACCGAACTGCCGCAACCGGTGAAGTCGTCATAGAAGCGCGGATTGTCCGGCATCAGCCAGTAATAGGATGCGTTGTCGATGCCGCGATAGGACAACGTGGGACCGAGATGGTTGCCCTCGGCGGTGTGGTTATAGACCACGTCGAGCATCACCTCGATGCCGGCATCGTGCAGACGCGCCACCGTGGTGCGGAACGCATCGAGCGGATTGTCGGCGCCGTAGCGCGCTTCCGGGGCGAAGAAGGAGAGGGTGTTGTAGCCCCAGTAATTCACCAGCTTCATTTCCACCAGCCGGCGGTCATCGACAAAGCTGTGCACGGGCAGCAGCTCGATGGTGGTGACGCCGAGCCGTTTGAGATGATCGATCATCGACGGCGACGAGAGGCCGCGATAGGTGCCGCGTAGCCCTGGCGGTACATCCTTGCGGGTCTGCGTCAGGCCCTTCACATGGGCCTCATAGATGATCGTATCTTCCCAGGGCACGCTCGGGCGCGCTTCCTTGCGCCCCCAGTTGAAGGTCTCGTCGACCACCACAGCCTTCGGCATGCCGCGCGCATTGTCGCGGCGGTCGAAGGACAGGTCCTCGCGGGATGAGCCGGTGCGATAGCCGAAATGCGCGTCGCTCCAGACGAGACGCCCTGCCAGTTTCTTGGCATAGGGGTCGAGCAGCAGCTTATGCGCGTTGAAGCGGTGTCCGTGCTCCGGCTCATAGGGGCCGTGCACGCGATAACCATAGAGCTGGCCCGGCGAGACGTCGTTGAGATAGCCGTGAAAGACGTGCTCGTTATATTCCGGCAGTTCGACGCGCTCGAGCTCGCGGCGTCCCTGGCTGTCGAACAGGCACAGTTCGACCTTACTGGCGTTCGCGGAGAACAAGGCAAAGTTTGTCCCCCGTCCGTCCCAGCTTGCGCCGAGGCGGGAGGGCGTGCCGGCTGATAATCTCATGCTCTAGAGTTCCGGTACGAGAAAGATAGCGGCCAGCGGTGGAATGGTCAGACTGAGTTCGGGCACGAGCCCGGTTGCAATCACTCTGCCTGAATTGCCGACATTGCTGCCGCCGTAATGCGCGGCGTCGGAATTCAGCACCTCGCGCCAAGTGCCGGTAAACGGCACACGGACGCGATAATTGTGATAGACGTTCGGCGAAAAGTTCACCACCACGAGACATTGCGTGCGCGGATTGGCGCCCTTGCGCAGCCAGGCGAAGACGTTGTTGCCGGCGTCGTCGGTGATCATCCACTCGAATCCTGCGGGATCGCAGTCGAGCTCATGCAGTGCCGGCTGGTTGCGATACAGCTCGTTGAGATCGCGGATCAGCGAATGGATGCCGGCATGCCTGTCCTGCTCCAGCAGGTGCCAGTCCAGAGAATGATCGTGATTCCATTCGCGCTCCTGGGCGAACTCGCAGCCCATGAACATCAGCTTCTTGCCGGGATGTCCGAACATGAAGGAATAATAGGCGCGCAGATTGGCGAAGCGCTGCCAGTCGTCGCCGGGCATGCGGCCGAGGATCGAGCGCTTGCCGTGCACCACCTCGTCATGGGACAGCGGCAGCACGAAATTTTCCGAGAACGCATATTGCAGGCCGAACAGGATGTCGCCGTGCTGGTATTTGCGATAGATGGGATCCTTGCTGATATAGTTCAGCGTGTCGTGCATCCAGCCCATATTCCACTTGTAGCCGAAACCGAGGCCGCCGAATTCGACCGGGCGTGACACCTGCGGCCAGGCGGTGGATTCCTCCGCAGCCGTGGTGGCGTGCGGAAATTTGGCGAACACTTCGGTATTGAAGCGGCGCAGGAAGCTGATGGCTTCGATGTTCTCGCGGCCGCCATATTTGTTTGGAATCCAGGCTCCGGCCTCGCGGCTGTAATCGAGATACAGCATCGAGGCGACAGCATCGACGCGCAGACCATCGATGTTGTAGCGCTCCAGCCAGAACAGCGCGTTCGACACCAGGAAGTTTACGACTTCCGTGCGGCCGTAATTATAGATCAGCGTGCCCCAGTCCATGTGCCGGCCCTGCAGCGGGTTGGCATGTTCGTAGAGCGCCGTGCCATCGAAGTTGCCGAGTCCATGCGGGTCATCAGGGAAGTGGCCGGGCACCCAGTCGAGCAGCACGCCGAGCCCTTCGGCGTGGCAGGCGTCGATCAGCAATGCGAATTCTGCCGGCGTGCCGAAGCGGCTGGTCGGCGCAAACATGCCGGTCGGCTGATAGCCCCAGGAGCCGTCGAACGGATGCTCGTTGACGGGCAGGAATTCCACATGGGTGAAGCCGAGATCGCGGGCGTAACGCGGCAGCGTCTCCGCGAGGTCACGGTAAGTCAGCCATTCATTGTCGCCCTTGCGGCGCCATGAGCCGAGATGGACCTCATAGATCGACATCGGCTTGTTGAGCGCGTTGATATCGGCCGGTGCAGGACGCGGATGCGGAATCCTGGTTTCATCGAGCACGATCGAGGCCGTCGAGGGGCGCAGTTCCGCCGCGAACGCCATCGGATCGGACTTCTGCGTCAGCTGGCCATGTGGACCGATGATGTCGAACTTGTAGTGATCTCCGGGGACGGCACCGGGCACGAACAATTCCCAGTAGCCTGGACCGCGCACGCGCATCGGGTGGCGCCGCGCGTCCCAGAAATTGAAGTCGCCGACCACGCTGACGCGCTTCGCATTCGGTGCGAGCACGACAAAGCCGACGCCGCTGACGCCTTCGAGCACCATGGGGTGGGCGCCGAGCTTGTCATAGAGCCGCTGGTGCGTGCCTTCGCCGAGCAGGTAGAGATCGAACTCGCTCAGGATCGGCGGAAAGCGATAGGGATCGTCGAGATCGACGGACTTGTCGCCATAGCGCGCCCGCAATTGATATTTGGTCGAGCCATTGGCCAGTGCGCCGATAAACAGGCCGGCATCATGGACACGCTCCAGCGCCGTGGTGGCACCATGATCGTCAATGGCATCGACATTCACGGCTTCAGGCAGGAAGGCGCGCACAATGATCCGGTCGTCCTCCTTGTGAGGGCCGAGATAGTGAAACGGATCCGAATGGCGACCTTCGACGATCGCGTAAGCCTCCGCGGGTAGATTGGTCATATTGGTCACACGACCTCCTCAGAGTGCTGGTGCAGGATGCGGAGGATGCCGGCCAGGGGCACCCGCAGCCAGTCTGGCCGATGCGCGAGTTCGTATTCGATTTCGTAGAGCGCCTTCTCGATGAGAAAGAAATTCAGCATGCTTGCCGCAGCATTCTGATCGGCGGGCCACAACCGCTTGTCGGTCATGGTCTCGCGATAGGCATCGACGAAGGACGATGTGGCGCGTTCCCGCCAGGCATCCAGCGCGGCGGCAAGCTTGCCGGTGTCATCGGGCGTAACCCTGAGCGCCCGTTCGAGCGCCGCAGTGGCCGAATAATCGATCGAGCGGATGAGCCCGGCGATGTCGCGCGCGGCCGGCGCCTTGCGGCGGCGTTCGTCGATCGACCGGCGTGGTTCACCTTCGAAGTCGATGATGAAAATGTCGTCCTTGACGATCAGCATCTGGCCGAGATGGAAGTCGCCGTGATGACGGATCTTCAGTCCGTCGGTCCCCTCGGGCAGTAGCGCAGCCAGCCGTTCGCGCAGGCCGTTGCGCAGCGCCAGAACCTGATCGATCAGGGCGCGATCGGTGTCACGCACGTTGTTACGACGCTGTGCCAGCGCGCTGAACACCGGCTCGGCGCGCGAGACGATTTCATTGATCCACAGCTTGATATCATCGGGCGATGTTCGCTCCGGTTTGAAATCCGGGATGTCGTCGTGGCTGGCCAGCGCCATCTGCATCTCGGCGACGCGGCGTCCGGTTTGCGACATATAGAGCAGGTAAGGAACCTGCTCTTCGCTGTGCGGGGCGTGGTCATCGACGGCCAGCAGGCGCTGCTCATCGGCGAAACGGTCGAGATAGGCCGATGTCACTGTCCAGGCATCGCCCTGATTCTGCACGAAGGCATGCACGATGGCGACGGCTGTGCGCTGATCGCCCTCGACCAGCTCGACACTGCCGAGCAAAGCCGGCGTGTTGGTGAAGCCCGCGATGTCAGTCAGGAAACGGCTGACCTCGATCTCCGGATTGATGCCGGCCTGCAGCTTGCGATAGATCTTCACGACATAGTCTTTATCGACCAGAGCGGTGCTGTTGGACTGCTCGGTTTCCACCGCCCGGATATTCTCGAGAGAAGCAGCGGGTTTTTTGGCAAGCTTCGCCGTCGGCCGGAATTCTAGGCGCTTGCCTTCTTCCTCAACCGTCAGAGAAATACGCAGATTGTGCAGCAGCAGCGAGATGAAGATGTGGTCGGTGGCGACGTCGAGCAGTGTACCTTCGCGCGCGCCCTGACGGACGGCGGCAAAGGCTTTCGGATTGTAGCGCTCGCGGTCGAAGCGCGTCCATTCGATCTGCATGGGCAGCAGATAGCGCGTCGTGACGTTGCGCTGGCTCGTTTCGAAGAACACCAGCCATGGACGGTTGTCGCCGATCTCGCAGAACGGGATCGCGCCGGTGAGCAAGGGCTGGATCGCCTTGGGCTGTCGCTCCGGATACCAGCGGCTGCGCGCCAGGAAGGAGGGCAGCACGTCGCGCTCGAACACACCACGCGTACGGGCGAGAGTCATCCAGGTCGAGCCGAGCGGCACCACCAGCGTTTCGAATTCCGGCACCACCGGCGGCTGCGAATGTTCGGAGACATCGCGGAGCTGTAGCTGGAACCAGTAGAAGCCGTAAGGCGCCAGCGTGATCATGTAAGGCAGTTCGCCGATCGGCGGGAATTTGGTGCGGCCGAGCATTTCGAGCGGCACGCGTTCCTTCCACGGCGACAGATCGAGTTCGGTGGCCTGCGCGGCGCGCGACAGGTTGGCGACGCAGAGGATCGCTTCGTCGCCGAATTGGCGCACATAAGCGAGAACGGAGCGGTTGTCGGGGCGGATGAAGGTCATGGTGCCGCGGCCGAAAGCGAGCGTCGATTTCCTGACGGCAATGAGGCGTTTGGTCGCCGACAGCAGCGACGACAGGCTGCGTGACTGTGCTTCCACGTTCACGGACTCGTAGCCGTAGATCGGGTCCATGATCGGCGGTGCATAGAGCCGCGCGGGATCGGCGCGCGAGAAGCCGCCATTGCGGTCGGGCGCCCATTGCATCGGGGTGCGCACGCCGTTGCGGTCGCCGAGATAGATATTGTCGCCCATGCCGATCTCGTCGCCGTAATAGATGATCGGCGTGCCGGGGAACGACAGCAACAGCGAATCCAGTAGCTCGATCTTGCGGCGGTCGTTGTCCATCAAGGGCGCCAGGCGGCGGCGAATGCCGACATTGATGCGCGCACGTGGATCGTTGGCATAGGTCGACCACAGATAGTCGCGCTCGACGTCGGTGACCATTTCCAGCGTCAGTTCATCGTGATTGCGCAGAAACATGGCCCACTGGCAGTCAGGTGGGATATCCGGCGTCTGCCGCATGATGTCGGTGATCGGGAAACGGTCTTCTTGCGCCAGCGCCATATAGATGCGCGGCATCAGCGGGAAGTGATAGGCCATCTGGCATTCGTCACTGTTGCCGAAATACTCCTGCACGTCCTCCGGCCATTGATTGGCCTCGGCCAGCAACAATTTGCCGGGCGCATAGGCGTCGAGCTCGGCGCGCAGATGCTTGATGACCTTGTGGGTCTCCGGCAGGTTCTCGTTATTGGTGCCGTCGCGCTCGACGAGATAGGGGATCGCGTCCAGGCGGAAGCCATCGACGCCGGCATCGAGCCAGCGTTTCATCACCTGCACCACGGCGGAGACGACGCGCGGATTGTCGAAATTCAAATCCGGCTGATGCGAGAAGAAGCGATGCCAGTAATAAGCCTTGGCTTCTGGATCCCAGGTCCAGTTGGACTTCTCGGTGTCGGTGAAGATGATCCGGGTGCCCTGATATTTCTGGTCGGTATCGCTCCAGACATACCAGTCGCGCGCGGATGAGCCTGCCGGGCTGCGGCGTGCGCGCTTGAACCAGTCATGCTGGTCCGAGGTGTGATTGATGACGAGCTCAGTGATGACGCGCAGGCCGCGCCGCTTGGCTTCGTGGATGAAGCGCTTGAAGTCCTTCATCGTGCCGAAGTCGGGATGGATGGTGCCGTAATCGGCGATGTCGTAGCCGTCGTCGCGCCCGGGCGACGGATAGAACGGCATCAGCCACAGGGTGGTGACGCCGAGATCCTGCAGGTAATCCAGCTTTTCGGTCAGGCCCGCGAAATCGCCGATGCCGTCATTGTTGCTGTCGGCAAAGGTCTTCACGTGCAGCTGGTAGATGATCGCGTCTTTGTACCAGAGCTTGTCGATCTCTTCAGCACGCTGTTTCGCTTTGGCGTCGATGTCGGTCATTACGTTCATGTCAACGCTTTCAGGCGAGGCAACGGAAGAAGATGGCAGGGTCGCGCTGGGGATCGAGACGCAGGCGGATGCCGCCCCATTCGACGCCATGGCGCTCGCCGGTAATGATGTTTTCGACGGCGGCGACGTTGCGCCTTTCACCATCGACTGTGACTTGCGTGTCGATCGGCAGCCAGAATTCGTAAGGGTCGCGCGACAGGGCGATGGCGCCGGCAACGGTGTTGGTGCCATCCACCGACTCCTTGACGAAGCCGATGATATTGTCGTTCTCCACCCGCATGAAACGCAGGTTCGAGGTCTGCTGCAGCGCCGGGTTGGCGCGGCGCGCATGGTTCAGTGCAGTGATATAGGGCTTGATATTACCCGGCGCATTCCAGTCGCGGGTCCTGATCTCGTATTTCTCCGAGTTCAGATATTCCTCCTTGCCCGGAATGGCCTCGTGTTCGAGCAGTTCGAAGCCGTTATAGATGCCATAGGTCGAGGACAGCGCGGCCGCCAGCGCCACGCGGGCCTTGAACATCCAGGCTTCGCCGGATTGCAGGTGATAGGGCAGGATGTCCGGCGTGTTGACGAAGAAGTTGGGGCGATAGAACTCGCGCTCGGGATAGCCGCACAGTTCGTTGAGATATTGCTCGATCTCCCACTTTGCGGTGCGCCACGTAAAGTAAGTGTAGGACTGCGAGAAGCCGAGCTTGGCCAGGCCCTTCATCAGCTTCGGCCGTGTGAAGGCCTCCGCCAGAAACAGCGCGTCCGGATGCCTGATCTGCACCTCGTGGATCACCCATTCCCAGAATCGCAGCGGCTTGGTGTGCGGATTGTCGATGCGAAAGATCCTCACGCCCTGATCGCACCAGAACAGCAGCATGTCGCGCAGCGCATTCCACAGCGATCCCGCATCTTCACAGTCGAAGTCGGGATTATGGATGTCCTGGTATTTCTTTGGCGGGTTCTCGGCATATTTCATCGAGCCGTCGGGCCGGCGCTTGAACCAGTCGGGATGCTCCTTGACCCAGGGGTGATCCGGCGAGCATTGCACGGCCACGTCGATCGCCACTTCCAAACCGTGCTCCTTGCACGCAGCGATCAGCGCGTGGAAATCCTCCATGGTGCCGAGTTCAGGATGGATCGCGTCATGGCCGCCTTCCTCGCCGCCGATAGCATAGGGGCTGCCGACATCGCCGGGTTCGGAGGTCAGCGAATTGTTCTTGCCCTTGCGGTTGGTCTTGCCGATGGGGTGGATGGGCGTGAAATACAGCACGTCGAAGCCCATGGCCTGCACGTCAGGCAGGCGGGCGATACAATCGCGGAACGTGCCGTGCTGGCCGGGCACCGTGCTCTGGCTGCGCGGTACCATCTCGTACCATGCGCCGTTGCGGGCGCGCTCACGGTCGATCATCAGCGGCAGTAGGGGTGAGCGCGTCAGGTCCGGGCGCAACTGGGCTTCGCTCATGGCGGCGCGCAGTTCCGGCGACAGCAGCGGCTCATTGTCGCCGGTCTGCAGAAAATTCTCGCATTGCTTGACGATCAGCGCCGAAGCCTCGGGCCCGCCGTTCTGCGCCTTGGTCATCAGGCCGGCGCCTTCCAGCGCATCCAGCGTGACATCCTGGCCCGCCTGCAGCTTCAGTTCGAAGCCGTGGCGCCAGGTGGCGAATTCGTCGGTCCAGGCCTCGATGGCATAGACATAGCGGCCGATGCCATCGGGTGTGAAGGTGCCGCCCCAGCGGTCATTGGCCTCCAGCGTCATGGGGACCCGATTCCACTCGCGGTCCTGCTCGCGGCGCCAGACAACGGCCGCGGCAATGATCTCGTGACCATCGCGGTACAGGTCCGCATAGACGGCCACAGGTTCGCCCACGATGCGTTTGACCGGGAAACGGCCGGCATCGATGATCGGATAGATATTTTCGATATGGAAAGCCCCACCAATACCAGCGGTGTCCACGACTTGGGAAGTTCTGTTCACGGTGATGCCATCAACATGAGGTGTCGTCCCCTGTTCGAATGAATGGAAAAGAGACGGTGCGATCATATACAAAGCCCCGTGACAGGCGTTTGGTTCCCTCGGGAACCGAGCTTAGATCGACGCGTTGAGAACGGCTATCCTCTTCCGCAAATTCATGAATTTCCCAGCAACTCTCGATTGTTGCTCTGCAAACGGCGTGCCGAATGGACCTTTTCACCAAAGCTGCCGAACTCGGAATCCAGACCGGCTTTCACGACGGTCAGGGCCAATGGCATACGACCAGCGAAGCGGCGCTGAAGATCATTCTGGACGCCATGCCGGTGCGCACGCCGCACAGGTTTGTGGAAAGTCCGGTCGTGGTCCGGGCCGGAGAGGGCGCCCGCACGGTCCTCAACGAGGCTGCCACGTTCCCCCTGATCTGGAAAATCCTCGACGGGGTTAAGGTTATCGCCGAGGGAACGACGGAGGGGCGCGAGATTATCTGGCCGCACGATTTGCCGGTCGGCGTGCACAGGCTCAGGCTGATCGACGCCAGGAAATTCCCTGACGAAGTGCCGTTCATCGTGGCACCATCCAGGGCATTTCCCGGTGAATTTGAACGCTCCTGGATTCTCGCCGTGCAGCTCTATGGTGTGCGCACCGAGCGCAACTGGGGCATCGGCGACTTCACCGATCTGCAGAACGTAATCAGACTGGCCGCCAGTATCGGCGCCGGCGGCGTCGGGCTCAATCCGCTGCATGCGCTGTTCGACGACCGGCCGGCCGAATGCAGCCCGTATTCCCCGAACAGCCGGCTGTTTCTCAATCCGCTTTATATCGACGTGGAGGCGCTGCCCGAATACGCGGCCAATGACAGCGGCGATATGCTGGCCAAGCTGCGTGCGAGCCAATTCGTCGACTACGCGGACATCGCGGCTGCCAAGTCGAAGGCGATGCGTGCGGCCTTCGAGGCGTTTGATGCGGACCCAGATTCAGAACGTCAGAAGGCCTTCGCCGCCTTCCGCGCCGAGCGTGCGCCGCTGCTGACGCGCTTCGCCTGTTTCGAGGTGCTTCGGCATCAGCAGCAGACCGCATGGTGGGACTGGCCGCCGGAATGGCTGCTCCCGGATGATGCGACCTGCGCCGCCTTTCGCGCCGGACCGGACGGCAAGGACGTCGCCTATATCGAATATGTGCAGTGGAATGCCGACCTGCAGCTCAAGGCCTGTTTCGATCTGACCACCAGGCTCGGCATGCCCGTCGGCCTCTATCTCGACGTCGCCGTCGGTGTGCAGGCTGGCGGCTTCGATGCCTGGAACGAACAGATCGCGATCTCACGTCATCTCTCCGTCGGCGCGCCGCCCGATGCGCTGCAGCCCGCCGGACAGAACTGGGGGCTCGCCGGCTTCAATGCCGCGGGACTCGAGGTGCAGGGCTTCGCACCGTTCAAGGACATGCTGCGCGCCTCGATGCGCTATGCCGGCGCTGTCAGGCTTGATCACGTGCTCGGCCTCAACCGCCTTTATGTCGTGCCGCATGGTTATGACGCCGACAACGGCGCCTATGTGAAGATGCCGCTGGAAGCACTGCTGGCCGTGACAGCGCAGGAAAGCGTGGCCAATCGCTGCGTGGTGATCGGCGAGGATCTCGGTACCGTGCCGGACGGCTTCCGCGATCATCTCGCATCCTGGGGCATCTGGTCATATCTGGTCATGATGTTCGAGCGCGACGAACGCTATGCGTTCAGGGGCGTCGATTATTACGCGCCGAATGCACTGGTGACGTTCAACACCCACGATCTGCCGACCTATGCCGGCTGGCGCAGCATGCACGACCTGCAGCTCAAGCGCGCGCTCGGCATCGATCCCGGCGAAAGCGACGATGCCCGCCGCTATGCGCTGCAGATGCTCGGCGAGGCCCTGCGACATCAGGGCATCGAGACCGAGGATTTCTACGCCGTTGCTCACTTTCTCGCGCGTACGCGGACCCGTTTGCTGGCCATCGCGTTGGAAGACCTGTTGGGTGTGATCGATCAGCCGAATATTCCCGGCACCATCAACGAGCATCCCAACTGGCGACAGCGGCTTCCGGTCGCGGTCGACAAGATGACCGAGGCCATCGATCTCGCGGCGCTGAAGCACGCCACAGCCGACCGGAGCCAGTTACTTCCTCATTGATTGATCGGGCAGAAAGTCATTGTTCAGCAACATCGAAGATTACGCCCTGATCGGCGATTGTGAGACCGCCGCCCTCGTCAACCGCGATGGCTCCATCGACTGGTTATGCTGGCCGGCCTTCGATTCCGATGCGTGTTTTGCAGCTATCCTCGGCACCAAGGAACATGGCCGCTGGCTGATCAAGCCCGCCGCCGAGATTACCAGATGTGAGCGCCGCTATCAGGGCGATACGCTGATCCTGGAAACGCGTCTGGAGACGGCCGACGGTGCGGTCACACTGATCGACTTCATGCCGCCACGCGGTGCCGCGTCCGACATCGTGCGCATTGTTCGCGGCGAGCAGGGCACCGTGAAGATGCGGATGGAATTGATCATCCGCTTCGGCTTCGGCAACAACATTCCATGGGTCAGACGTGCAGAAGACGGCGCGCTGCTCGCGATCTGCGGGCCCGACATGACCGTGCTGCGTTCGCCCGTGGAGACCCGTGGCGAGAACATGACCACGGTTGCCGAGTTCGAGGTCAAACCCGGCGACAGCATCCCCTTCGTGTTCACCTATGGTCCTTCGCATCTCAAACTGCCGGCGCCGATCAATCCCGACCATGCCCTGAGAGATACAATCGAGTTCTGGTCGGAGTGGAGCGGGCGCTGCACCTATAAAGGCAAGCACCGCGATCTCGTGATGCGCTCGCTGATCACGCTGAAGGCCCTGACCTATGCGCCATCCGGCGGCATCGTCGCGGCGCCCACCACGTCGCTGCCGGAAAAGCTCGGCGGCGCCCGGAATTGGGACTATCGCTTCTGCTGGGTGCGCGACGCGACCTTCACATTGCTGGTGCTGATGAACAGCGGCTACACCGAAGAAGCGCGCGACTGGCACAACTGGCTGCTGCGCGCCGTTGCCGGCTCGCCCGCCGAAATGCAGATCATGTATGGCATCATGGGTCAGCGTCGCCTGCTGGAATGGGAGGCCGACTGGCTGCCGGGCTATGGCGGTGCGCTGCCCGTGCGCATCGGCAATGCCGCCCATGCGCAGCTGCAGCTCGACGTCTATGGCGAGCTGATCGATTCATTCTACCAGACCCGCGTCGCCAAACTCGAGCTTGAGGGCGAACCCTGGGCGGTCGAACGCGAAATCCTCGAGCACCTCACAGCGGTGTGGCAGCGGCCGGATCACGGCATCTGGGAGCGCCGTGGCAACGGCAAGCACTATGTGTTCTCCAAGATCATGTGCTGGGTAGCGTTCGATCGCGCCATCAAGAGCGCCGAGAAATTCGGACTTAAGGGGCCGGTCGAGGCATGGCGCAAGCTGCGCGACGAAATCCATCACGATGTCTGCGAGAAGGGCTATGACCCCCGCGAAAACACCTTCGTCGAATCCTATGGCTCGGATGTGCTCGATGCCAGCGTTCTTCTATTGCCGCTGGTGGGCTTTCTGCCGGCGACCGATCCGCGGGTTAAAGGCACCATTGCGGCCATCGAGAAACACATGATGCGCGACGGCTTTGTGCTGCGCCACGATCCGCGCGAAGTCACTGACGAGATCCAGCCGATCGAAGGCGCCTTCCTTGCCTGCAGCCTGTGGCTGGCCGAGGCCTATATCATGATGGGCGAGCTCGCCAAGGCGGAAGAGCTGTTCGAACGCGTGGTGTCCGTTGCCAACGATGTCGGGCTGCTGGCGGAAGAATACGACCCGCTGGTGAAACGCCAGACGGGCAACTTCCCGCAGGCACTGACACATATCGCGCTGATCGCGGCGGCGCAGAATATCGATGGCGCGAAGCGTCCGCAGGGCAGGCCGGCGATGGAGCGGTCGAAATAGAGGCTCTTTTCTTACCTCGCCCCGCTTGCGGGGAGAGGTCGGATCGCGAGCGTCAGCGAGTGATCCGGGTGAGGGGGATTCAGAGAGACGCTCTGGCCGCCTCTCACCCGACGCGGACTTCGTCCGCGCCACCCTCTCCCCGCAAGCGGGGCGAGGGAGAGGTGCAACCTTCGCCTTATCCGCCCGCATTCCGCTTCAAGATCATCTCCACCGCGCCCGCAAACCCTTCCTCCTCGTTGGACGTCGTCACATCCGTCGCCTGCGATTTCACATCGTCGCTCGCATTGCCCATCGCGACCGACATGCCTGACACCTTGAACATCGGCAGGTCGTTGCGCATGTCGCCGATGGTGGCGATGGCCTCAAGGGAGATGCCGAGGCGCTGCGCCATGGCCTGCACGAAGGTGCCCTTGTTCTGGTTGGGTGGCGTGATATCGAGATAATAGTTCTGCGAGCGCACGGCGACAGCCGTATCGCCCAGCGCCTTCTGCATCGCGCCCTCGCAGCGTTCCAGCAGCGGGAAGTCGGCGCTCGCGCCGACGATCTTGCAGGCCCTGGCGAGATAGGGCGAGAAGTCATCCACCGTCACGGCCTCATGCTGGATGGTGTCGCGCTCATGCGGCACATATTTGCCGTCGTCGCGCTTGATCACCCATTCGTCATTGGTGAAAATCCAGATATCGACGCCGTAGTCTTCCAGTATTTCGATGGCGCGTTTGGTGGCGGCTTCCGGGATCAGGTGCTGCACGATCGGCTTGAGGTCGCCGTCCACCATGGAGCTGCCGTTGAACGGGCCGATGGGCAGCGTGATCCCCAGTGGTTTCACCAGGAAGCGCATGCCGACGGGCGGGCGGCTCGACGTGATGGTGAAGCCGATGCCGGCGTCTTCGAGTTTCTTCACGGCCGCCTTGGCCGTGTCGGTAAGGCGTTTATCGTGCGTGACGAGCGTGCCATCGACATCGGACACCACGAGAGCGATCTTGGTCATGGTCTGATCCTTCAGGCCGGTAGTTGCTTTGTGATGACGTCCACGATGCCATCGATGTTGTCGTCGATGGACACCGTGATCGGACGTTCATCGGGACCGGGAATCTCCAGCGTCCTGAACTGGCTGTCGAGCAGCGACGGCGGCATGAAATGGTTCTTCCGCGCCGCCATGCGCTTGGCAATCAGCTCCCTGGCGCCGTCGAGATAGACGATGCGAATATCATGCCGGCCGTGTAGCAGCAGATCGCGATAGACGCGCTTGAGCGCGGAACAGGCGACGACCAGTCTGCCGCCATCGGCAGTGACGTGGTCGATCTCGTCGGCGATGCTCTGCAGCCAGGGCCAGCGGTCCTCGTCGGTGAGGGGCTGACCCGCGCGCTGCTTCTCGACATTCGCCGGCGGATGAAAATCATCGCCATCAGCGAAACGCCAACCGAGACGATCGGCCAGGGCCTTTCCGATCGAACTCTTGCCCGAGCTCGACACGCCCATCACGACCAGAGCCTTGGGTGTCAGGGTCTTGGGTGCCACATTGTTGGGGGCGGTGTCAGCCACGCGTGTCGTCCGGCAGGGCGGCCTTGTCGCACAGCCACACGGTTTCGCCGTCCGACCGCGCACGGTTGGCCGGCAGGTCCTCGGCTTTCAGTATGCGCGTCAGGATCGCGCGCTTGTCCTCGCCGCTCATCAGGAACAGCATCTCGCGGCATGAGGCCAGTGCCGGCAGCGTCAGGCTGACGCGCGGCACGAACGGCTTCACATGGGCTTCGGGCACCCCGACCACCCAGCGATCCTTGACTTCGATGGCGGGATAGCCGGGAAACAGCGAGGCCACATGGCCGTCGGGGCCGACGCCGAGCAGCACCAGATCGAATAGCGGCCTTGCGGTATCAAATGTGTCGGCACCATAGAAAGACTGCAGCTCGCGTGCATAAAGCGCAGCAGCCTCATCCGGGCTCGCCGTATCGGTCTTGATCGGGTGCACATTCGCAAGCGGCGCGCATGCATCCAGAAACGCAGTTCGCGCCATGCTCATATTGTTGAGCGGATCGCTTGACGGCACGAAGCGGTCGTCGCCGATGAACCAGTGCACGCGATCCCAGGGGATCTCGCTTCGGTAAGGCTCGGTGGCGAGCAGCTCATAGAGCCGCTTGGGGCTCGAGCCGCCGGTCATGCAGATGGCGATGCGGCCGGGATTGGCCTCGATGCGCTCGATCAGTCGCTCGGCCGCGGCTTCTGCGAGCGCCAGCGCATCTTCGACCACGACGATATGACGATTGGGCGCTGCCATGGCGTCAGCTCAGCACGCGCCAGCTACGACCGTCGCGCTTGAGCAGGTCGTTGGCTTCGTCGGGTCCTTCGCTGCCGGCCTTGTAGGTCTTCAGCCCATCCTTGCCGGCCTTTTTCCAGGCATCGAGGAATGGCTGCACGGCTCGCCAGCCGGCCTCCACGCTGTCGGCGCGCTGGAACAGGATGTTGTCGCCGATCATGCAGTCATAGATCAGCGTCTCATAGCCCGTCGCCGGCGCGGCCTGGAAGTAGTCCTTGTAGCGGAACTTCATTTCGACGCCGTCGATCTTCACGGCAGGGCCGGGCACCTTGGTGTTGAACTTCAGCGAGATGCCTTCGTTCGGCTCCACGGCGATGACGAGGAAATTCTCCGCGAGGCTTTCCACCGACATATCGCGGAACATCGCGAATGGCGCCTGCTTGAACTTGATCGCCACTTCGGTGCGCTTGATGCCGAGCGCCTTGCCGGTGCGCAGATAAAAGGGAACGCCGGCCCACCGCCAGTTGTCGATCGACAGCTTCATCGCTGCATAGGTTTCGGTGGTACTGCCTTCCTTGACGTCTTTGGTCTTCAGATAGTCGCCGATATCGGTATCGCCGACATGGCCGGCGACATATTGCGCGCGCACCGAATTCTTCAGCGCTTCCTCTTCGGTCTGGGTGGTGACGGCAGCGAGAACTTCAGCCTTCTCGGAGCGTACCGCGTTGGCCTCGAAACGCGCGGGCGGCTCCATGGCGACCAGCGACAGCAGCTGGAACAGATGGTTCGGCACCATGTCGCGCAGCGCGCCGGTCGCATCGTAGAACGAGCCGCGATGACCGACGCCAATCTTCTCGTCCACGGTGATCTGCACGTGATCGATATGGTTGCGATTCCAGATCGGCTCGAACATGCCATTGGCAAAGCGCAGCACCAGGATGTTCTGCACCGTCTCCTTGCCGAGATAGTGATCGATCCGGTAGATCTGCTGCTCGTTCATCAGGCTGAGCAGTTCCTTGTTCAGCTTCTTTGCTGATTCAAGGTCGGTGCCGAACGGCTTCTCGACCACGAGGCGACGCCAACAGCCATTTTCCTTCAACATGCCGGTGCGGCCGAGCTGGCGCGCGATCGGCGCGAAGGCCGAAGGCGGCGTTGCGAGATAGAACAGGCGATTGCCCCCGGTGCCGCGCGCTTCCTCCAGTTTGTCGAGCTGGTCCCGCATGCGATCGAAGGATTCCGGCTCGCCCGGATCGGCCTCGATGCAGGTGACGCAATTGAGCAGCTTCTGCGCGATGGCGTCGTCGACGGGGCGCGTCGCATATTGCTTGAGGCCCTTCATCAGGTCCTCGCGCAGCTCGGCGCCGGTCATGTCCTTGCGGGCGATGCCGACGACGCAGAATTTCTCCGGCAGCAGATCGGCCGCCTGCAGGTTATACAGCGCCGCGATGACCAGCCGGTGCGCGAGATCGCCGGTGACGCCGAAGATCACGAATGCGCAAGGATCCGGCTTCTTGGATTTGGCAAGGCTTTGAGCTGGTGTGTCGGTCATGCGGGCTACGCCTTTGGTTTGATGATATCAGGCGCGTCCTGCCGTTTTGGATCCGGATGCTGATCGGGCTCTTTGTGGCCGCCGAAACCGGCGCGCATCGCGGATAGAATCTTCTCTGCAAATGTGTGCTCCTTGCGGGAGCGAAACCGCGCAAACAGCGCAGCAGTCAGAACCTCGGCGGGCACGGCCTCGTCGATGGCGGCATTCACCGTCCAGCGGCCCTCGCCGGAATCCTCCACGAAGCCGGAGTAAGTATCGAGGGTCTCGTTCCTGGCGAGTGCCGAGGAGGTGAGGTCGAGCAGCCATGACGGGATCACGCTGCCGCGGCGCCAGACTTCGGCGATATCGGGCAGATTGAGATCGAAGCGATGCGCCTCGGGCAGCGCCTCGATATTGGCGTTCTTCATGATGTCGAAGCCTTCAGCATAGGCCTGCATCAATCCGTATTCGATGCCGTTATGGACCATCTTGACGAAATGGCCGGCGCCGACCGGGCCGGCATGGATATAGCCATTCTCGACGCGGGGATCGCTGTTGTCGCGGCCCGGTGTGCGCGGGATGTCGCCGATCCCCGGCGCCAGCGTCTTGAAGATCGGATCGAGCCGGTCGACCACTTCCTTGTCGCCGCCGATCATCATGCAATAGCCGCGCTCAAGGCCCCAGACGCCGCCGGACGTGCCGACATCAACGTAATACAGGCCCTTTTCCTTCAGCGCCCGGCCGCGGCGGACGTCGTCCTGCCAGAAGGTGTTGCCGCCATCGATGACGGTATCGCCGGGCTCCAGCAGTCTGGTCAGCGCGTCGATGGTGGTTTCGGTGATCTTGCCGGCGGGCAGCATCACCCAGACCGCGCGGGGCCTGTCGAGCTTCTTGACGAAGTCTTCCAGGGAGGATCCGCCGGTGGCGCCTTCGGAGGCGAGGCTGCTGACGGCCTTGGCGTCCTTGTCATAGACGACGGCGGTGTGACCGTTCTTCATCAGGCGGCGGACAATATTTCCACCCATTCGGCCAAGGCCGATCATGCCAAGCTGCATTGTGCGATGTCCTTTATTGATTACGCATGACCCGAAGCAATGTCCGGGCCATGCGAGTCGTCGTCTAGTTCAATGCGGCAGTCATCGCCTTGTCGAGCATCGCGAGACCGGCCTTGAGGTCGCCCTTGAGATGGACGCGCAAAGCGCGGCGATTGCGATCCGTGAGTACGCCGAAGTCACCACGCGCCTGTGCAGCCTTGATGACACCGAATGACGCCCGGTAATCAGGGATGGCGAGATCCTTGGCATCGTCCGCCGTGATCTGCAGGAAGACGCCGGTATCGGGTCCGCCTTTATAGGCCTGGCCGGTTGAATGCAGGAAGCGCGGGCCGAATTCGGCTGTGGTCGCGACCTTCTTCCTGTCGCGCACGGCCATCCGCATCTGCTGCAGCGTGTCGATATGCGCGGGATCGCGCTCGACATAGGCCAGCAGGGCCACATAGTCGCCGGGGGTCACGCGGCGGAAATGCGCTTTCAGCCACGATGTCAGATCGCCATCGGCGCCGGCCTTCTTCAGCAGTTCGGCATTGCTGTCGTCGGTATAGAGATCGGCTTCCTTCGATGACACCACCGGCGTCTCCGGCGGCAGCGCGCCGGTCTTTTCAAAGGACTCCGTCAGCTCCCGCGTCTTGATCTTGGCAGCTTCCACGTCCGGCTGGTTGAAGGGGTTGATACCGAGCACCGAGCCCGCGACAGCCGTGGCCATCTCGAACCGGAAGAATTCCTGGCCGAGATGATCGATCGACGCCATCACGATGCGCGCGACGGGATGACCCGCTTTCTCCAGCGCCGCGAGTTTGTCGTCATGGGCCTTGTCGTCCTCGCCGGAGGTGCGCAGGTCGATGAAGAAACGATCGGTGCCGTAGACGGAGGGCTCACCCAGCGTCTCGCCGTCGATGGGGATCAGGCCCTTGCCGTCCTTGCCGGTGGATTCAGCGATGAGCTGTTCGGCCCATGCGCCGAAATCGGCGATCTTCTTCGACGAGAGAATCGTCACCTTGTCGCGGCCATCGAGGCCGGCATTGCCCATGGCAAGGCCGAGCTGCACGCCGGGATTCTCGGCGGGCGGCACGTCGGGACCGCAGGAGCGCACCATCGACAGCGTGAGATCGAGCAGCTTGGCGAGATCGACGCCTGCAGCGGCCGCCGGCACGAGGCCGAACGGCGACAGCACCGAATAGCGTCCGCCGATGGTCGGGTCGCCGTGGAAGATGCGCGCGAATTTCTGTGTCTTGGCGACCTTCTCCAGCGACGAGCCGGGATCGGTCACGGCGACGAAATGGCCGCCGGCCTTGTCGGCGCCGACCGCCTTGGTCACCTCGTCGAAGAAGTAGTTCTTCATCACATTCGGCTCGGTGGTGCCACCGGACTTGCTGGAGACGATGAACAGCGTCTTGGCGATGGTCACCGCCGCGCCCATGGCACGTACCTGCGCAGGATCGGTGGAATCCAGCACATGCAGTTTCGGGAAGCCCGCGACCCTGGCGAAAGTCTGCGCCAGCACTTCAGGCCCGAGGCTGGAGCCGCCCATGCCGAGCACCACCGCATCGGTGAAGCCCTGTGCCTTCACCCATGTGGCGAAGTCGTTGTAGTCGGCGAGCTTCGCCTTCTCGTCGAAGGCGCTGTTCAACCAGCCCAGCCACTTGTCTTCGTCGGCGCCGGTCCAGACCGATTTGTCCTTGTGCCAGAGCCGGCGGATCTTCGCCTGACTGCGCCACTCTTCGGTCGAGGTTGCGACCTTCTTCGTGATGCCGTCGCCGAGCGCCAGCTGCTGCGTACCGATGCTGCCGCCGAGCGATGTCGCGCGCTTGTGCGCCACCGCGCCATAGAGCTTGTCGGCGGCATCGGCGAACAGCTTGACGCCGTCCTCGACGAGATGGGTCGTGATCGCATCCAGCGAAATGCCGGTCCTGGCGAGATCGGCCAGCACCTTCTTCGCATCCTCGACATTCTCTTCGAGACTGTCGCGCACTTCGCCGTGGTCGCGGAAGGCGTCCAATGTGGCGGGCGGCACGGTGTTGACGGTGTTCTTGCCGATCAGCTCCTCTACATAGAGCGTGTCGCGATAGTCCTTGCTCTTCACGCCGGTGGAGGCCCAGAGCAGGCGCTGCGGCTTGGCGCCTTTGGCCTTGAGCTTCTCCCAGCGCGGGCCGGCGAACAGTTTGAGATATTCCTGATAGGCGAGTTTGGCATTGGCGATAGCCACCTTGCCCTTCAGGTCCTTGAGCCGCGCCTTTTCGGAGGGATCGTTGGCCTTGGCGATCTTGTCGTCGAGCTGCTTGTCCACCTGCGCATCGATGCGGCTGACGAAGAACGAGGCAACGCTCGCCACATGGGAGGGATCGCCGCCGCCGGCAACATATTTTTCGAGACCCTTGAGATAGGCGTCGGCCACCTCGACATAGGTCTTCTGCGCGAACAGCAGGGTGACATTGATGCTGATGCCTTCGCCGATCAGTTGTTCGATGGCCGGCAGGCCTTCCGGCGTCGCCGGCACCTTCACCATCAGGTTCGGGCGCTTGACGCTCTTCCAAAGACGCTGGGCCTCGTTCACGGTGCCCTTGGTGTCATTGGCGAGATAGGGCGAGACTTCCAGGCTGACGAAGCCGTCGTCACCCTTCATCTTGTCGTAAACCGGCTTCAGCACATCGGCGGCATGCTGGATGTCCTCGACGGCAATGTGCTCGAACAGGTCGGCAGGCGACTTGTCGCCGGACTTCAGGGCCTCGGCAATCGGGGCATCATATTCGTCCGAACTTCCGATCGCCTTCTCGAAGATCGCCGGGTTCGACGTCACGCCCTTCACGGCGTCGGTGTCGATCAGCTTCTTGAGGTCGCCCTTGGCGACGAAGCCGCGGGCGAGGAAGTCCAGCCAGACGGCCTGACCATGGGATTCGAGTGCTTTGACGGGATTCATGATGCCTTGTTCTGTTCACAATTATCAAAAGGCCGATCGCCGCGTGAACGTGCCGCGGCCCGGTTCCAATGATCGCCCCAAACCCCTACGCGTGGCAAGCCGAACGGTTCCATTTTGGCTGCGGGTGCCGGATCGCAATTCCGTGTTTGGCCGGAACGGTGCGTGAAATGACGATTGTGTAAATTTTGTGCGTCGGATTTATGGGTGGTAGCCGCTGGCGAGGCATTGCCGGAGCGCATGTCCGAAGAGCAACCAATGACAAGAGATGAGTTTTTGGAGGCCATCCGAACGCGGAAGATCGATCCGCGATCATTCGATCTGGATCATCGACGCGACGAGTGTCACGTGCTGGAGACGCGCGAGACGCAATGGGTCGTGTTTTACAGCGAGCGGGGCCTTGAGTCCGGCATCCGCCACTTTCCGACCCAATCCGATGCGCTGGAATACCTGTTGTCGGTCCTTCGCCCCGGTTTCTGATCATGCTTTCCTGCCCGGATCGCGCTGCGCTTCGTCCGGCCTACGGTCGAATATAGAGATACCCTTTCGACTGCAGCTCTGCGATTTTGACCACGCCGCCTCTGTCGGCAATGGTGAAGCCCGGCTGCAGACCGGCAAGCGTCATGTCCTGCGCCTTCATGGTGTTGGCGCAGGCGGCCATCTGCAGGCCGGCCTTCGAGAACCTGGCCACCCGGCTGGTCATATCAGGATTGGCCTGGGTCAGGGTAAAAGCGCGTAGCGCCGGGCCGAGCACCACCAGCGCGATGGTGACGTTGTCGGGGCCACCGACGCCATCGAAGTGGTTCTGGATATTGCCGAGGGCGAAATTCACCCTGTCGGCATCGGCGAGATGGTAGACGACCTTGAGCCTGGCGGGCGGCTTCTCGTCGGCCGTCACGGCATTCGCTCGCGATGCCAATAATCCCGCGCCGATCGACGACAGGGCGGTCCACAACAGGCTGCGTCGATTCATGGCTGGCTCCTGTCCTGTTGCGTCCGCAGCTTACTTGCCGAGCATCGCAATGCGTTCGTCGTCATCGCTGACCAGGGATCCGCAATCCTTCAGGCTCGTGCGCTCGAGGCGAAACGCCTTGTCGTCGTCGCCGGCCTTGAGATAGTCGGCAGTTTCCTCTTCGGCCTTGCTGTCGTTATCCCAGATACGCACGGCTTCCAGCCGAACCATCGCCGCAGCCTTGTCCTGCGGCTTGCGGCCTGCCGCGATGCCGATCTCGATGCCGCCGCCTTCGCAATCGATGGGGCAGGAGAGCCGGACTTCATCGCCGGCATCTTCGACGATCGCATGACTGCAAGATCCGGCGGATTGGAAGTCGCCTTTGCGGTGGCGAAATTTCACGCCGAGCCTGAATTCGTGATTGTAGGTCTGCTCTTTCGACGGCGTGTCCACCGTGACCAGGAGCTTCATGGCACTGACCGTCTGCTTCGGGTGGGCAGCGAGATGCTCGGCGTCGTAGCGCCTGATAAAACAGGCAAAGGTCTTCGCCTTGCCGGCCGTGCTGCCAACCAGCGTGGCGTCGAAAGCCTCGGCCTGTGCAACCGACGCCTTCCTTGGCTCGTCCTCTGCACGGGCGGTGCCGCCGGCGACGGCCGAAACCAGAAGCGCAGCGGCAAAAGCGGGGATGGACAGGATGCGGGTCATGGACGTCTCAAGAGGTGAGGCCCGAACGGGCCATTTCACCTTGGTCGCGTGAGGCGCGGGATGCGTTCAATCGACGCTGGGCACGGTCGATGCACTCCCTCGCCCCGCACTTGCGGGGAGAGGGTGAGGCGAGGGGCAGGGCACCGGTCTTTCAGAATATCATGCAGGCGCGGGTCGATGGAGACTCCGATCCGAAATGAGGAATGCGTGGCGTCTACGTGCCATGCCCCTCACCCGACCGGCTCGCTGCGCTTCGCCGCTCGACCTCTCCCCGCATGCGGGGAGAGGTTAAGAAGGCAACGTGGGTTCATGAATTCAAAGATCGCTTTTTGCCAGATCCCACATCAGCCGGTAGGTCCCCTCGGAGATCAGCTCCGCCGAAGACGCTGTGATGGCCGCAGTGAAACGCCCCTTCATGGTCGCGGCCACCGCATCCACATCGGTGCCGTCGATCATGACATACCAGTCGCGCGCTGCCGGATTGGGCGCGGCGGGATCGTCGGTGAGCGGTTTCGACAGGCGGGGATCGCTCTCCATCAGATGCATCGAGATGATGCCGTTGATATCGCCGGGATCGAGCTGTGCTTCGATGGCGCTGCGCAGTTTGTCAGCGCCTTCGACGGGGGGCCGGATGCGCACCAGCCCGAGCGCCGCGCCGCGGCCCTGACCGCGGCTGACAGTGATCCGCGCGACCGAGCGCAGCATGTTCTGGAAACGGCCGATATTGGTCCGCGACCATTTTGTTTGATTGGCCAGTGCCGTGCGATAGGCGTCGCTGTCCAGCACGTCGAATGTCGCGGTCGAATACAGCCCGAGATATTTCGGCCTGGCATCGACGGCGACATAGCGGCGTGCTTCGACGAAGCCTTTGATGGCGACGCGCTCGGCGAGATGCTCGCGGTCGTACCACGCGTTGAATTCCCGCTCGTGGCTCGCGTCGATATCCATCGACGTCATCAGCATTCCCGTGCCTTTGATCGGCATTCCAGAAGTCCTATTTCAGTTTCGACGCGACGTCGGCGGCGGCCTTCATCACCGCATCGCGCATGCCGGGGTCATACAGGCTGTGTCCGGCGCTTTCAACGATGCGCACTTGCGCATCCGTCCAGCGTTCGGCCAGGGCGTGCGATGTCGCGGGCGGGCACAGGAAGTCGTAACGGCCCTGAATGATGACCCCGGGAATGCCGGTGAGTTTGCCGGCGTCTTCCATGAGCTGATGCGGCCGCATGAAGCAATCATGCTGGAAGTAATGCGCTTCCATCGCCGGCGTTGCCGGCATCGGTCGCGTTGTGTTGCCGAGTTCCGCATGGTCGAGCCGCGTGCGCTTCGGCGCGATTTCCGACAGGATGGCTTCGGTGCCGCCCCAGGCGCGGATCGCCGGGACATGCACGGCCGGATCGGCATCGAGAATGCGGCGATAGAAATTCGGCAGCGGATCGGCGCGCTCGGCTTCGGAGAGGACGCTCAGAAAATCTCCATGAAGGCCGGGATAATGCCGCGGCAGCATGACATTGAAGACATCGTGCAATTCTTCCCGCGTGCCGAGGAACGTCGCGCGCAGCACGATCCCTGTTACGCGTTCGGGATGCGCCTGCGCATAGGCGAGGGCCAGCGTCGCACCCCAGGAGCCGCCGACCACGAGCCATTTGTCGAAGCCGAATTTGGTGCGGATCGTTTCCATATCCGCGATCAGATGCGGCAGCGTATTGGCCTCGCGCTTGCCTCTGGGCTTGCTGCGGCCGGCGCCGCGCTGGTCAAACAGCACGGTGTGAAAGCGTTGTGGATCGAACAGCCGGCGATGATCGGGCTGGTAGCCCGAGCCGGGGCCGCCATGCAGATACACCGCGGGAATGCCGTCGCTGCGGCCCACCGACTCCACATGGATCGTGTGGCCGTCGCCGACGTCGAGATGCTCGGAAGTGAGAGGCGCGAAGGGATCGGACGAGCCGGTGGTTTTGCCGATATCGGCATCAGGCGCCATGGGTGCTGTCCAGATGGGGGTCTTCGGCTTCCAGCGTGCCGCCCTTGAAGTTGCGATAGATGAAACGGTCGCGGCCCTCGGTGGATTCCGTCTCGGCCAGTTTGAAGATTTCCTCGTGGCGCGGCGACAGCGTGCAGGCGGGGTCGGTATTGCCGGCGTCACCGGTCAGCGCAAAGGCCTGGCAGCGGCAGCCGCCGAAATCCACTTCCTTGAATTCGCAGCTCCGGCACGGCTCGGGCATCCAGCCGGTGCCGCGATAGCGGTTGAAAGCTTCGGAATTCTGCCAGATCCAGGCGATCGAATGATTGCTGCGCACGGATTCGAATTCCATCCCCGTGATGGTCTCCGCGGCATGGCAGGGCAGGATCTTGCCGGATGGGGAGATGTTGAAGAACTGCCGGCCCCAGCCGCCCATGCACTTCTTCGGCCGCAGCGCGTAATAGTCCGGGACGACATAGTCGATATCGAGAATGCCCTTCAGGCGCGCTTGCGCGTCCTCGACGGTGCGGCTGGTCTCGTCGATCTGCGCGATGGTGGGCATCAAGGCGGCGCGGTTCTTCAGCGCCCAGCCATAATACTGCACATTCGCGACTTCCAGCCGGTCGGCATCGAGATCGACAGCCATCTGGATGATATCGGTGAGCTGATGCAGGTTCTGCCGGTGCATGACAGCATTCACGGTCAGCGGCAGGTCGAGCTCGCGCGTCCATCTGGCGACTTCGAGCTTCTTCGCGTGGCCATTGCGATAGCCGCCGACGCGGTCTGCCACCACGGGCTCATTGCCCTGGAAGCTGATCTGCACATGGCATAGCCCGGCATCCGCCAGTGCGCTCAGCTTGTCGCGCGTCAGCAGCACCGCCGAGGTGATGAGATTGGAGTAGAGCCCGACATCGGTGGCATGTTGCACCAGCTCGACGATGTCCTTGCGCGCGGTCGGTTCGCCGCCGGAGAAGTGGATCTGCAACACGCCGATCTCGGCGAGCTCGGACAGGACCTTCTTCCATTCGTCGGTGGTGAGTTCTGTGCTGCCGCGGTCGAGCTCCACGGGATTGGAGCAGTACGGGCATTGCAACGGGCAGCGATGGGTGAGTTCAGCCAGCACGGCGAGGGGAATGCCGAAGGTCTCGGCAGTGGAGCGCGTGCGCTCCATGATCGCGAGGCTGTCGGCGGGATCGCTGAAGACGGGGCTGGCGTCGGTGAGGGTGGGGCTCATGATGTCTTCTCCCGCGCCTGCGTGAGAAAGCCCTTGTCGGCGAGGTCCTGCAGCATGGCGAGGACATCGGCACCAATATCGTCGCGCGGCGCGGTATATTTTGCCGCCAGCAGGTCGATGATATCGGCGACGTTGCGCGCGCCATCGCAGAGCTGCAGGATTTCCACAGCGATATCGTCGGGCGCCAGCACGCGCTCCGGCGCCAGGATCACCCAGCGCTGGCGCGTCTCGTCAAATTTCAGCCTGGCGTGGCGCGGCAAGACCGGCTTGCTCGCCTCGCTAACGCTGATCCGACGATTGCTGCGGAGCTCCGTCATCGTTGCCTCTATCTGGCCGGGACGAACGCGCCCGGCGGCACATGGCCGTCCACATAGGCATGATACAGCGCATCGAGCTGCACCCACAACACATTGGTCTTGAAGATCAGTGCGTTGCACACCGCGCGGCGCTCGGCCGGCGTGGTGGCATGCTGCTTGACGTAATCCAGCGCAAAGCCGGCATCGCGCGGCGCCTGGGTCAGGCGGCGGCTGAAATAGCTCATGATGTCCGGATTGACGAAGTCATAATGCTTCAGCATGCCGGAGATGCGCTCCTCATGCAGGTTCGGCGCGAACAGTTCCGTCAGCGACGAGGCGATGGCCTCGAGCGGCGTCCTGTCGCGCACGAAATGCACATAGGCCTCCACGGCGAAACGTGTCGCCGGCAGGATGCCTTCGGTGGATTCCACATAGGCGCTGTCGAGGCCAAGGCCTTCGGTGAGCTTCAGCCAGCGCTCGATGCCGCCCTCAGCGCCCGTGTCGCCGTCGTGATCCTCGATGCGATGGCGCCATTCCAGCCGTGTGGCGCGGTCGCGGAAACGCGAGATCACCACCGCGTCCTTGATCGGGATCGTGCTCTGATAGTAGTAGCGGTTCAGCGCCCAGGCCTGCACCTGGCCCCTGTTGAGCTTGCCGCCGTGCAGCAATTTATGAAACGGATGCAGGCTGTGATAGCGCGTCGCGCCGATATGCCGCAGCGTCTCTTCCAGTTGCGCGGCATTCTCCAGCGGCACTGCGGCTGAAATCGAAAAGGCGGAGATGGCGTTGTCGCTGATCGTGTTTGCACCTGTCATGGTAGCGCCTGGGGCATTCACAGGGTGATCTCCATGCCATTGCCGGGGATTTGCCAGCCGGCGGTGGTCAATGCGGCGCGCTCGGTGGAATCATGCAGCAGCGCCGGGTTCGAATTGTTGATGTGCAGGAAAAACTTTCTGGCGATTCCTGCATCGGCCAGTTCGCTGATCGCGCCCTGCGTGCCGGACATCGACAGATGCCCCATGCTCTGGCCGGTCTTCTGGCCCAGTCCCGCGGCGATCAGTTCGTCGTCGCGCCACACTGTGCCATCGAAGAACACCAGCGGTGCGCCGGAGATGCGCGTCTTCAGTTCGGGCGTCACCCGCGCGCAGGCTGCGATGAAATAGAAATACTTGCCGGTTGCTTTGTCGGCGATGCGCAGCCCGAGCGTATCGCCGTCAATGTCAATCTGGCCATCCTCGCCGGCCGGATGCGCCTGTCCTTCGAGATACCATGCGCTCTTGCCGGGCACGGTAAAGGGCAGCACCTCAAGGCCGGAGGGCGTGCCGTCCTGCAGTTTCGGTTCAAAGGACGTGTCGATGTCGATGGCTTCGCGGCGCACGTTCTTGTCCGAGAGCACGTTGAAGATGCTGTTGGCTTTCAGGATCGCCAGCACACGCTGGTGCGCATAGATTGTAAATGGCGAACCCTCGCGCATCGACAAGAGCCCGGCCACCGCATCGACTTCGCCATTGGTGAGGATCACGCCTGCAACAGGCGAATGTCTGACATGATCGGGATGGGGATGAAGTTGAGGTGTGTCGGTCACCTGTTGTCGCAGGTCAGGCGAGGCATTGACCAGAAACCAGTTGGCGTTGTCGGTAGACACCGCGATGGAGGCCTGGCCGCTGCGCAGATCAGGTCGCTCGCTGCGCGCCGCACGACAAACCCGGCATCCGCAATTCCATTGCGGAACACCGCCGCCGGCCGCAGCTCCAAGAACGACTACACGCAACATGAGATCGCCCTGAATCCCGGCTATTTGTAATTTATGCCATTCGCGTCTTCCGAAAAAGACGTGGGGCGCCCGTCGTTGACGAAGCGCCCCAAAACTTAAGATCTTAGCGTGAGCTCAAGTCTTACTTGCGCGCTGCGCAGGCGTACATGTTGATTTCCATGCCGACTGCAACTTCAACGATCTTGGGTGCCTTCCAGGCCATATTTCTCTCCTGCTTCTCTGCAGTCAGGTACTGCATAACCGCAACTCTAATCCCTGCTCCAGGGTTCGCCAACACCTTCGTCATCACAATGTGAAGCGATGGGGGTACAATATGCGTGCAATGCACAATCGGATCGCAGTGCAACATTGCAAAGGCGTGAACGTTCCATAGATAGCGAAGGCCTTTGATTGAGAGGCATCGATTCGTACTCAGCCGCCGCATCTTCCGGGATATTTGCGGCGTCCGGGGTCTTCTGCGCCCGCGCCAAAGCCCAGTGCCAAGAGAATTGCCATGCCGCTCTATTTCTTCAACACACGCATCAATGACGAACTGGTGGTCGATCCCGAAGGCGAGGAGCTGCGGGATCCCGACCATGCCTGGGAGGTCGCGCGGTCCATGATCCTGCAACTGATGCGCTCCGAGGGCACGCCGAGCGATCTGCTCAAGGCGGTGCTGGAAGTCACGGACAAGGACGGCGAGGTCGTACTCGAATTTCCGTTCACCGAAGCGCTGCTCGACGCCACCGATGAGTCGGCAACGCGGCACTGACAAGCGAGGGCTGCAGGATCGGTAGAGCGAAGCGAAACCCGTCGGCGGATTTTACGGCAGCCACTGAGTGACGGGTTGCGCTCCGGCGCTGATGCGCCTGCGCGCGACCCATCCTGCTCTCGGCCCATCGTGACTGCGCAATTTGTTCCGAAGCTGCGGCGACGCCATGTTTTGATTGCGCAGCGGCGCAAAAATATCCAACAGTGCGATCCGGAAAGCCTCGGGGGCGGCGCATCTCCTGTGCTGCGAGCAGAGAAGGCTTCCTTTAAAAGGGAGAGATTCATGAGTGTTTACACGTCCGCACGTCAGGCATTGCTTGCCGGTGCGTTCATCGGCGTCTTTGCAAGCGGTGCCTTGGCCCAGCAATCCGACACGTCACCCGCAACTCCGGCCCCCGCAGCAGCGCCGAGCGCTGCGCCCGCGGCTCCGGCAGTTGCTCCCGCACCGGCGCCAGCCGCACCACAGGCCGCCGCTCCGGCGCCCGCAGCACCGGTCGCTGCCGCAGCACCGGCACTGCCGCCCGGTTCGCCGCTGATCGGTCGTCCCGATGGCGCCGCCGCCGCGAAGCTGGCACCGGTGTCTGCGCCGCCGATCGCCGCCGCCGCGGACAAGCTGCCGCTCGCCAAGCTCAAGCTTCCCCCGGGCTTCAACATCGAAGTCTATGCCGCCGGCATGGCCAATGCGCGTTCGATGCGCGAAGGCGACAAGGGCACCATGTTCGTCGGCAGCCGTCTCGTGGACAAGGTCTATGCGGTCATCAACAAGGATGGCAAACGCCAGGTGAAAGTGCTGGCCTCGGGCCTCTATCGCCCGAACGGTCTCGCCTTCAAGGATGGCACGCTCTACATCGCCGAACTGTCGAAGATCTCCAAGATCGAGAAGGTCGAGGACAATCTCGACAATCCGCCGAAGCCGACCATGATCTACGACAACCTGCCCAAGGACGAAGCCCATGGCTGGAAGTTCATCGGCATCGGGCCGGACAACAAGCTCTATGTGCCGGTCGGCCAGCCCGGCAACAATGTGCTGCATGACGAGGCCCACGGCCAGATCCGCCGCATGAATCTCGATGGCACCGGCGCCGAGGTCTATGTGAAGGGCGTCCGCAACACCGTCGGCTTCGACTGGAACCCGACCACCAAGCAGATGTACTTCACCGACAACGGCCGCGACTGGATGTCGGAGGCGGTGCCGGAGGACGAACTCAACCGTGTCACCAAGGCGGGTGAGGACTTTGGCGCGCCGTATTGTCTGCAGGGTAACATTCTCGATCCGGAATTCGGCTGGGGCAAATCCTGCGCCGACTATACCGCGCCGGTCGGCCTGCTCGGCGCGCATACGGCATCGCTCGGCATGCGCTTCTATACCGGCAAGATGTTCCCGGCGGCCTACAAGGATGCGATCTTCATCGCGCGTCATGGCTCCTGGAACAAGTCGCAGAAGCTCGGTGGTGACGTCATTGTCGTGAAGCTCAACAAGGATGGCACGGTGAAGTCCACCGAACCGTTCCTCACCGGCTTCATCGAGAACAACAACTATCTCGGTCGTCCCGTGGACGTGCTGCAGATGAAGGATGGTTCGCTGCTCGTCTCCGACGACTGGAACGGCGCGATCTATCGCATCACCTATGGCAAGCAGAAGGTGGCGGACAAGAAGTGACGACGTTTCTCACCTCTCTCCGTCTAGCAAAGCTTTGCTTCGCGGGGCGGGGAGAGGTCGCCTGCAACGCGCCAAGCGCGTGAAAGTCGGGTGAGGGGGACGCTCCACTTGCTCCGAGCGCGGTGAGAGTCCCCCCTCATCCTCACCTTCTCCCCGCAGGCGGGGAGAAGGAATTCGCCACGCCGGAGTTCCAGTATTCAGAAAGTTGAAAGCCGATGCGCCCGTTTGCCGTCATCGTAGCTCTTTTTCTCTCGGCGTCCCCGCTCTTCGCCGCCGAAACCATCGCCGAGCGCGCTGCGCCCTGCCTCGGTTGTCACGGAGAGAAGGGCGTCTCCGAAACCGAGAACACGCCGTCGCTCGGCGCGCAGCAGCCGGCTTATTCGCTGATCCAGATCTACATGTTTCGCGAGAAGCTCCGCGTCGCGGAGCCGATGAACGACATGGTGAAGGATTTCACCGATGACGACCTGCGCAGCTTCTCGGACTATCTCGCGACGCTGCCGAAACCGGCGGCGCTGGAAGCCGGCGATCCCGCAAGGATGCAGGCCGCCAGGGCGCTGACCCAGCAATTCCGCTGCGATAGTTGCCATAACGCGGATTTCTCCGGCCGCGACAACATTCCGCGCATCGCCAATCAGCGCGAGGACTACCTCGCCAAGACCATGCGGGAATACAAGGACAATTCCCGCCACGGCTATGATGCGACGATGGCCGACGTGATGCAGTCGATCTCCGAGGCGCAGATCGTGGAGCTGGCTTATTTTCTGGCAAGGGTGAAGTAACGTCGCGCCCGCGCGTCGTCATTCCGGAGTCGCGTCCGGCAAGTGCCGGCCGCGCCCTCCGGCAAACCAATTGGTTTGCCGAGGAATGACAGTGTGAGCCTCCAAACATTTTTTCCTATATCTCTTGACAGTATCCCTATATTGATTATTTTCTCCTTCGTCCTGCCCCACCGAGAGGGGCGATCGCGATCGTCACGATTGCGGGGCGG
>NZ_JBGMOE010000035.1:0-13850 GCF_041424195.1 Tardiphaga sp.
ATCCCGCCCCGCAATCGTGACGATCGCGATCGCCCCTCTCGGTGGGGCAGGACAAAGCGGAAAATAATCAAGATGGGGATGTTGTCAATAGATATAGGAAAAAATGTTTGAGGCGACCCCGGCCACACGCGTCATTCCCCGCCACTCCACCTGGCGTGGCGGGGAATCCCGGCATGTTCAGCAAAACGCTTGGAGATTCCGGATTCGCCTGCATGCGACTTCGTCGCATTCCGGCGCCCCGGAATGACGGGATGGGGGCTTGCCGTCCGCAGGCGACCTTCAGCCGCAAACCCCGTGTCCACACGCCATCCCCTTGAAATCCAACCGCAATTCGCGCGTCGCGCCGGGCAGGGGATGCGACGCCGGATGAGGTTGAGACCCGCCGCGTGACGTGTTACCTGATGCCGCGCGCGGGTATAGCTCAATGGTAGAGCAGCAGCCTTCCAAGCTGAATACGAGGGTTCGATTCCCTCTACCCGCTCCAACATTTCCACTTAAAAAGTCCCGATAAATCAAAGCCTTATAGGCGGGCGGCCTGCCTCATCAAGCAGACGTTTCGGGGCTGTGCACGACTTTTTGAGGCGTTTCGGGCGCAGGTCGGGCGCAGTTTTTTCGTAAGTATTTGATCCTGATTCATTTTTTAGGGTCGGCGCTCTGAGTTAACAGCCACGCGGTCTGTTTACGCGCCCCTGCGACGAATGTTCGAAAGAAACAACTATGGGGTGCTAAGCCTTTTCACTTGAATCCACGGGGGCATCGCGAGCCCTTGCAAAACTTGGGACTATCCATAGGTTGATAGGGCCCCTCGGGGCACGCAGTCAGCACGCAGCAAAAAATCGCACAGCAAATCGACAGTTCAGCAAAACACGCAAAATCAGCACAGCTCAAAACAGTCAGTCAGCAGACAGATCAACGCGAAGCAGCAAACAGCAGCAAAATCTCACATCAGCAAAAACAGCAGCAAAAATTTCAAAGATTGATGAGCAGGGCCGTCTTCCGGCCGGAGACGCAAGGCCCAGGAACATTCACTGCATGATCATGCTGCCGACTTAACCGTCTGTGGCCACGGACTTCAAACATGAGAGCATCATGTTCAAAGTTCGTATTGAGGTGACCGCAGATCTGCAGGCAATCCTTCGAATGGTTGTCTTGCTTGTTCTGCTTCTGACTTGACGGAGGGCGCGAGAGGGAAACTTCTCGCGCTTTTTGTTAGCAATCTGCTCGCTGCCATTGCTTCAATGTGTTGCAACCGAACGGATGGACAAATGCCTTCACTCCCAGAAATGATTCCGGACGTTGACTATCTGCTTAGCTTGGAGCCGGAGGAGCTTGCGTCGTATCTTTTAGTTGCGGCTGCCACGCAGAGGCAGAGTGGTCTAATCGCTATGGCGAACTTCATCAGCGGGCTGACGAGTACGCATTCGCATCCTGCCTCTTATTCCGATCCGCGACGGGACGATATAGCGCTGGCAATAACTGAGGCGTGGAACTGGCTTGAGGTTCAAGGGCTGCTCATCCCAGTGCCGGGAATGAATGGCAGTAATGGATTTCGAGTCTTGAGCAGGCGAGCTGCAAAGATGGCCCAGCCAGCGGACGTTTCGCAGTTTGCTCGTTCTAGACGAATACCAAAAGACGCGCTGCATCCGAAGATTGCCGAAAAGGTTTGGTCGGCATTTATGCGCGGTGAATACGATGCTGCGGTTTTTCAAGCCATGAAGATTGTAGAGGTGAGTGTTCGAGAGGCAGCTGGTTTCACTGCTGGCGATCTCGGCACGGATCTCATGAGGAAAGCCTTTCATGAAGACAATGGACCATTGACTGACAAATCTGCCGAAAAAAGCGAACGGCAAGCGCGGTCAGCTTTATTTTCTGGAGCGATAGGCTCTTTACAAAAACCCACACTCTCACAGGGACGTCAATCTTGATGATCCGGGAGAAGCAACAGAAATCGTTTTGTTAGCAAACCATTTGTTGCGGATCGTCGACCAGCGAGTAGCGGCAAAAAATCAGTAATGTTTCGTCAGATTGGCGAAGCAATCACGCAACATCACGATTTCACACGCTAAACTGCCGTCGGGTCCCAGAATATAGCCGGCCGTCGAGCCGACAAAGATGGCGACGCGCAAAATCCCGCCGAGCACTCGCGTCTCGATCGCTTGCCGCCGCCTGCCATCCGGTCAATAACCGTGGCGCGTCATCCCAAGCGAGCCCGATATCCCCATGACAGATGTCCATTATTTCCCGTCCAGCGGAAACGCCTGGGACAGAGTCGATCCGCGCGCCGCGGGCTATGCCCCCGACAGGCTCGCAGCAGCCGTCGCCTTCGCGCAGGCCAATGAGACGCCGTGGCCGCGTGGCTTCTATTACGACGACGGCCGCTACGCGCCGAATGTGGACTGGAATGAGGTCGGGCCATGGAGTGCCGTGCTGGGTCCCGTGCGCGCGCGCGGCGGATCGGCGGGGATGGTGCTGCAGAATGGCCGCGTGCTGGCGGCGTGGGGCGAGATCGCGCGGGCGGATATGACCTTCTCCATCGCCAAGAGCTATCTGGCCGTGCTGGCGGGCCTCGCGGTGGATGACGGGCTCATCGGGGATATCGACGAGCCGGTGGCCACGCGCGTTCCCGGGCCGCTATTTGCGGATGCGCATAATGCGCCGATCACCTGGCGGCATCTCTTAGAGCAGACCAGCGAATGGCGCGGCGAGCTGTTCGGCAAGCCGGACCAGATCGATCACAACCGTCTGGTGGCGCCGAATGCCGACAACAGCCGCAAGGGCGAGCTGCGCGCGCTGCAGACGCCGGGCAGCTTCTACGAATATAACGATGTGCGCGTGAACCTGCTGTCGCTCTGCCTGCTGCACCTGTTCAAGCGCCCGCTGCCGGATGTGCTGCGGACCCGCATCATGGATCCGATCGGCGCATCCGGTGACTGGGAGTGGGTCGGCTATGACAATTCCTTCGTCGAGATCGACGGGAAGCGGATGCAGTCGGTGCCGGGCGGCGGCCATTGGGGCGGCGGCATGTTCATCGGCGCGGCGGACCATGCGCGCTTCGGCCTCTTGATGGCGCGCGGCGGCGACTGGAATGGCAAGCGGCTGATGTCGCGCGAATGGATCGATGCGATGTGGGCGCCGTCGTCGCAGCTGCCGAATTACGGCTTGCTGTGGTGGCTGAACCGCGGGCCCCATGCCAACAAGGCCGCGCCGGAGACGGCCGTCTATGCGCTCGGCGCCGGCGGCAACATGATCTGGATCGACCGCGACGCCGATATGATCGCGGTGACGCGGTGGCTCCCCAGCGCGAAGGCGCCGGAGTTCATCCGTCAGCTGATCGCGGCGCGGAGCTAGGGCGCTCCGGTCCGGCGGCGATCGAAGCCTCCATCTCATCCAGCAGCGCCTGCGCCAGCCCCTTCTGCGCATCCGGCAATCCGCGATTGCGCGCGGCTTGTTCCAGCGCGAAGGTCGCTTCCATGTGGATGCGGAAATGCGCGGCGTTCTGTTCGACGCCGGTGCCCTCAGGGACGTCGCCGAACACCACGTCATGGCAGCGCGCCACCGAGCGTGAGGTGAAGGCACGGCAGGTGAGGGGGCGGACCTCATAGACCGTGCAGCGGTTGTCCGATCCGAGCAGCGCGCAGCGCAGGCGGAGTTTTGTCACGTCGGCGGCGTCGCGCGCGGCAGCGGCGGCCACTTCGAGGCGGGCGCGCAGCGCCTGCTGGTCGGCCGGCGTGAAATGCGCGGCGATATGCTGCGCCATCACCGTCGCCGTGCCGGGCGGCACCTGGACGTAAAGGTGACAGCAGGCGGCGCAGCCGCTGGTGCAGGCATTGCCGGGCTGGTTCGGGATGTGGTCGCGAATGGCTGTCGTGGCGGCGTCCGCAATGGCGGTCGCGTCGCGCGCGGCATCCGCGATGCTGTCCGCCTGTTCGAAGGCGACGCCATAGGCGGCGCGCAGATTGCCGAAGATGGCTTCATAGCGGCCGGACAGCGAGCGCATCAGCGTGCCCACTTCCGCGATATTGTCCGACACGAAGTCGATGGCGTCCTGCGCGCTCATGAAGCGATCCCGATCCGGTCCCGTCCTACGCTGCGAATCGGCGGGACGTCACGGGCAATCTGCAGCGGGAACCGGGCTTGACCGTTCAGGCGCGCGCTTTCGCTTTGGCAGGTTCCTTGGTGGCCGCCTTGGCCGGCTTGCCCATCAGCGCCGTCACCGCCACCGCAACCACGCGATCGGTGATCGCCTGCACATCGTTGAGGTCGCACAAGCCGTCGGACATGCGCGTCAGGCGCTCGCTGTCGCGGATGGTCTGGTGCGCCATGGCGAGCGCGAAATGCAGCGCCCAGAAAATATCGGCGGGATCGTGATCGGGCAGGGACCGGCGCATCGCCGCGGCGAAGCGCTTGAGGTGATCGACCTCGCGGTTCTTGATCTTGCGGATCGGGGCTACGCTCTCGATCGAGGCGCGGATCATGAAACGCGCGGCGTCCGAGCGCTGCTTCTCGGGGCCGAGGCAGCCGCGCAGCGTCGGGCCAACGAGGGCGGCAAAGATCGCGTTGATGTCAGCGCGGTCGCCGCCGGCTTCCTCCGCCGCCTTCAATTCGCGCAGGCGCTCGCGATTGGTGGCGAGGCTGCGCGTCACGAACAGTTCGGCGATCAGTTCGTCCTTGCTGCCGAAATGGTAATTCACCGCGGCGAGGTTGACATCGGCGGCGGCGACGATGTCGCGCATGGTCACATCCGCAAAGCCGCGTTCGGCATAAAGCCGTTCGGCTGCGGTGATGATCGCCGTCCGTGTGTGGTCTGCTGCCATGCGATCGTCCTGATCAAACCGGTCCTTCTGCAACATGGCCCCATGCGATCGGCGCGGATCGGGGTCATTGCATTTCAAACGCGTGTATGAAACTATCGTTTGAGCGTCGGGAAATGTCAATGTGCGCCTGATGGCATATTGCATCTGCTCAGCGCCATCGCCCCCGCGCGGATCTGTGCCGCATCAGCAGAGACAATTTTGCTCTTGCGGTGATCCAGCGACGGGACAACAGTGCCGCCAAAGATTTTCAAGAAACAAAGAGGATCGCTCCATGGACTTCAATATGTCGGACCGCCAGCGCGAATGGCTCGAGCGCGTGTCCTCCTTCATGACCAAGCATGTCCGCCCCGCCGTGCCGGTCTATCGTCAGCAGGACGAAGCGGGCGAGCGCTGGAAGGTGATCCCCATCGTCGAGGAATTGAAGCAGAAGGCGAAGGCCGAAGGCCTGTGGAACATGTTCATGCCGCCGTCGTCCCATGAAGACGACGAATTCCACGGCGCGGGACTGAGCAATCTGGAATATGCGCTGCTCGCCGAACAGATGGGCCATATCGGCTGGGCCTCGGAAGTGTTCAACTGTTCCGCGCCCGACACCGGCAATATGGAAGTGTTCATGCGCTATGGCTCGAAAGAGCATAAGCAGAAGTGGCTGAAGCCGCTGATGAACGGCGAGATCCGCTCCGCCTTCCTGATGACCGAGCCGGATGTCGCGTCGTCGGACGCGACCAATATCGAGACCTCGATCAAGCGCGACGGCGACGAATACGTCATCAACGGCACCAAGTGGTGGTCGTCGGGCATGGGCGATCCGCGCTGCGCCGTGATGATCGTGATGGGCAAGACCGATCCGAGCGCGCCGAAGCATCAGCAGCAGTCGCAGATCCTGGTGCCGCGCGATGCCAAGGGTGTGACAATCGAGAAGATGCTGCCGGTGTTCGGCTTCGACGATGCGCCGCATGGCCATGCGCGGGTGAAGCTGGACAATGTCCGCGTTCCCGCCAGCAACATCCTGCTCGGCGAAGGCCGCGGCTTCGAGATCGCGCAGGGCCGTCTGGGTCCGGGCCGCATCCATCACTGCATGCGCACCATCGGCAAGGCCGAGGAAGCGCTGGAGAAGATGGTGCGCCGGCTGTCGTCGCGCACCGCCTTCGGCAAGAAGATCATCGAATATTCGATCTGGGAGCAGCGCATCGCCGAGGCCCGCACCGATATCGAGATGAATCGTCTGCTCTGCCTCAAGGCCGCCGACATGATGGACAAGGTCGGCAACAAGACCGCCCAGCTCGAAATCGCGATGATCAAGGTCTCCGGCCCGAACATGGCGCTGAAGATCCTCGACAACGCGATCCAGGCTTTTGGCGCCGCCGGCGTGTCCGACGATGCGGGTCTCGCCCGTGACTATGCGTCGATGCGCACCATGCGTCTCGCCGACGGTCCGGACGAGGTGCACAACCGTGCCATTGCGCGGCTCGAGCTGCGCAAGTATGCCAACGAGTCAAAGCACTAAGAAAAACGCTAAGCGGAGACTGACGTGACCGATGGTGTGAAGCGCGACGACGAGTATAACGGCACAAGGCCGGTCGAGGAGCGGCATCGCTTCGACGAGATGAGCCTTGAGGCCTGGATGCGCGAGCATGTGGAAGGCTATGAAGGACCGCTGACCGTCCTGCAGTTCAAGGGCGGCCAGTCGAACCCGACCTATCGGCTGAATACGCCGAAGCAATCCTACGTGATGCGGCGCAAGCCGTTCGGCAAGCTTCTGCCATCGGCGCACGCCGTCGATCGCGAATACAAGGTGATCGCGGCACTGGGCAAGCAGGGCTTCCCGGTCGCGAGGGCTTACGCACTCTGCACCGATGACAATGTCATCGGTTCGGCGTTCTACATCATGTCGATGGAAGACGGCCGGATCTTCTGGGATCCGGCGCTGCCGACGGTGCCGAAGGAAGACCGCCGCGCGATCTTCACCGCCAAGATCGAGACGCTGGCGCAGCTGCACAGCTACGATCCCGAAAAAATCGGGCTCGGCGATTTCGGCCGCCCCGGCAATTACTTTTCGCGTCAGGTCGATCGCTGGACCAAACAGTATCGCGCTTCCGAGACCCAGCTCATTCCGGAAATGGAGCGGCTGATCGAATGGCTGCCGACCTCCGTGCCGGAGCAGGAGCGGGTGTCGGTGGTGCATGGCGACTACCGCATCGACAACATGGTGTTCCATTCGACGCAGCCGAAGGTGCAGGCCGTGCTCGACTGGGAGCTGTCGACATTGGGCGATCCGATGGCCGACTTCACCTATCTCCTGATGCAGTGGATCATGCCGGGCCTCGACGGGCTCGACTTCAAGGCACTCAACATCCCGACCATGGATGAAGCCGCCAAGATCTATTGCGACAAGGCGGGCCGCAAGGATGTGCCGGATCTGAACTGGTACTATTGCTACAACCTGTTCCGGCTCACCGGCATTCTGCAGGGCATCGCCGGCCGCGTCCGCGATGGCACGGCATCTTCCGCCAAGGCGATGGAATCCGCCAAGCGCACTGTGCCGCTGGCGCAGGCATCGTGGAAATACGCGCAGCTCGCCGGCGCGAAATAGACGATAGCGGCCGCAGGATGGGTAGAGCGCAGGCGCTTTCGCGCCGAAGCGAAACCCATCGATGGCTGGCCATGACAGCGATGGGTTTCGGTGCGCGCCACCCATCCTGCGCATCTTCAAGACGCCCCCGCGCCAGGAAGGACCGGCCGCGGGGAATTGCTGCCGCGACGGTCGACCTGGAAACCCACGGCGGACATTTTTTGGCGCTCTCTCCCAATCTTCACGGCAGCCTGTTGATGGCGGCCGCCATGGCCAGCTTCAGCGTCACCGACGCGATGTCCAAATTCCTGCTGGCGCAGATGAATTTCGGGCAACTGGTGCTGCTACGCGGCATTGTTGCAAGCCTGCTGATCGCTGCACTGGCCGCGCATCGCGGAGCATTGCGACCGTTGCGCGTGCTGTTCGCGGCGCCGGTTGCACTGCGCATCATCGGCGAGGTCGGCGGCACTGTTCTGTTTCTGCAGGCCATCACGCATCTGCCGCTGGCCAATGTGGCGGCGATCATTCTGTCGCAGCCGCTGGCGATCACGCTCGGCGCGGTGCTGATCCTCGGCGAGCGGGTCGGCTGGCGCCGCTGGCTGGCGATCACTGCAGGCTTTGCCGGCGTGCTGATCATCGTGCGGCCGGGCGCGGCAGGCTTCAACCAGTTCACCTTGCTGGCGCTCGGCGCCGTCGCGTTCTATGCGCTACGCGATCTCGCGACCAGGAAAATTGCGGCGGACATTCCTGCGCTCTTCGTCACGCTGCTGACGACCGTCGTGATGACGCTGGTCGGAGGCGGGCTGATGGTCCCGCTTGGCGGCTGGGCTGAGCCGTCGGCTTCGGCGCTCCTGCTGCTGGCCGTGGCCGCGGTGCTGGTGCTGATCGGCTATCAATGCGTGATCATGGCGCTGCGCGTCGGCGACATCTCGGCGGTTGCACCGTTTCGCTATACGCAACTGCTCTGGGCCATGCTGCTCGGCTATCTGATGTTCGGCGACAGGCCGGATGGCGCCATGATCCTCGGCGCGTCGGTCATCGTGGCGTCCGGCCTCTATACGTTTCACCGCGAACACATTCGCAATCGCAGCATGCTGCTCGCCGCGAAGGCCGCCAGCGTGCCGACCGACGGACAATGATGCCGTCATGCAGATCTGCGCAGGTCACCGGCGCGCGCGCTGTCTGGTTCGCATCGCTGTTTTGGTGCAGATGAGGTTGTCTCTCTCGCGCTGAATCCGGGACGTCTCCGGCAGCCCCATCAAGAAACATCCCGGCGGAAACCTTGCCCCTCTCTCCGAATATGCGCGGAAGCCTCATGATGGCCGTGGCCATGGCGGGCTTCAGCATGAACGACGCCACCACCAAATATCTCACCGCGGACATGAATTTCGGCCAGGTCATGCTGGTGCGCGGCTCGATCTCAGCCGTGCTGGTGTTTGCGCTGGCCTGGTATCAGAACGCATTGCGCCCCGTCAGCGTGTTGTTCAAGCTGCCGGTGGCGCTGCGCGTGCTCGGCGAGATCGGCGGCACCGCCACATTCCTGGCGGCGATCACCCATCTGCCGCTCGCCAATGTGTCGGCGATCTTCCAGTCGCTGTCGCTGGCGATCACGCTGGGCGCGGCGCTGATCTTTGGCGAGCCGGTGGGCTGGCGGCGCTGGCTGGCCATCGCCGCGGGCTTCATCGGCGTGCTGATCGTCGTCAGGCCGGGCGCCGAAGGTTTCAACCAATTCGCGGTGCTGGCGCTGATCTCCGTGGGGTTCTGCGTGGTCCGCGATCTCGCCACCAGCCGGATCCCGAAAGAAGTGCCGTCGGTATTCGTGACGCTGCTGACCACCTTCGTGGTCACCATCGTCGGCGGCTTCCTGATCGTGCCGCTTGGCGGCTGGACGCCGATATCGGGGCGTTCGATGGGCTTCCTGCTGCTTGCCGCGGTGCTGGTGCTGATCGGCTATCAATGCGTGATCATCGCGCTGCGGGCCGGCGAGATTTCCGCCGTGGCGCCGTTCCGCTACACGCAACTGCTATGGGCGATGCTGCTCGGCTATCTCATTTTCGGCGATGCGCCCGATGGGGCGATGATCCTCGGCGCCGCCGTCATCGTCGGCTCCGGCCTCTACGCCTTTCACCGCGAGCGCATCCGCAATCGCGACCAACTCCTGTCGGCGAAGGCGTCCGCGCTGCCGACGGAGGGGGTGTAGATCGCTTGCCCGGACCTCCGCAGGATGCGCGAAAGTGATGGGTTTCGCTTCGCTCTACCCATCCTGCTGACCGTTGCGTGCAGTCCGCCCGGCGCACAGTGAATGGCAGGGACGCGTGAACCATCTGGCTCGCAGGTCCGTCTTCGTGCACATGACGCGCAATCATCTGGCCTGAGTCTTGCTCTGCTCGGCCTGTTTGCTCAGCTCGCACCTTATCCAGGATTGTCTTGCCTCTCTCTCCCAATCTGCGCGGCAGCCTGCTGATGGCTGTCTCCATGGCCAGCTTCAGCGTCAATGACGCCATCGCCAAATTTCTCACCGTCCAGATGCATTTCAGCCAGGTGATGATGCTGCGCGGGCTGTTCGCCAGTGTCCTGATCGGCGCGCTGGCGGCGCATCAGGGTGCGCTGCGGCCGCTGCGGGTGCTGCGGGTAGCGCCGGTGTGGCTGCGCATCTGTGGCGAGATCGGCGGCTCGGCGCTGTTTCTGCTGGCGGTCTCTTATCTGCCGCTCGGGAATGTGACAGCCATCGTTCAATCGCTGCCGCTGGTGATGACCTGCGGCGCGGTGCTGATCCTGGGCGAGCCGGTGGGATGGCGCCGCTGGCTGGCGATCGCCGCGGGCTTTGTCGGCGTGCTGATCATCGTGCGGCCGGGCGCTGACGGTTTCAGCCAGTTCACGCTGGTGGCACTGCTGTCGGTGTTGTTTTACGCCACGCGCGATCTCGTCACCAAACGCATCCCGGCCGAAATTCCCACGCTGTTCGTCACATTTCTCACCGCCGTTGCGGTGACGCTGGCGGGCGCGGCACTCACCGTGCATCACGGGGACTTTACGGCCCTATCGTTTCATACGCTCGCTTTGCTGGCGCTGGCGGCGGTGATGACGCTGATCGGATTCCAGTGCGTCATCCTCGCGCTGCGCGTCGGCGACGTCTCGTCGGTCGCGCCGATGCGCTATTCGCAGATGCTCTACGCGATGCTGCTGGGCTATCTGGTCTTCGGCGAGGTTCCCGATGCCATGATGGTGCTCGGCGCGAGCGTCATCGTGCTGTCCGGCATCTACACGTTCCACCGCGAGCGCGTGCGTGACCGGTTGCTGGCGGCGAATTCATCGAACGCCCCGCCGGACGGGATGTAACGGTGCGTGTTATTTGTTGAATGCCGCGGGGATAGCTTTTGCGTGCTACTAAAAGTAGTGATGAGTTTGTGATGAACGCTAGGGGCGGGCATGCAAGGGCACGGGGTAGGGAGCGCGATTGCTGCCGACGAGCGATCGTTGCGCTATCGGGGATGGCGCATCGTCGCTGTTTTGTTTCTGCTGCAAATATCGATCTTTGGCTTTGGCCTGTATGGGCAGGGCATCTATGTGGCTCAGCTTCATCGCCTGAATGACTGGCCGGTCGGCGCGATCGGTGCGGGAAGCACCCTTTGCCTAGTGCTGGGTAATGTCCTGTCGATGTTCGTCAGCGAATTGCTACGTTGGATCGGGCCGCGCGCATTGGTGCTCGCCGGTGTTGCCGCGCTCGCGTCAGGTCTCGCATTGCTGGCGTCTGCGGATTCGATCCTGCAGCTCTATGCGGGTTTTGTCGTGCTTTCGGTGGCGTGGGTCGGTCTGGGCGCCATCACCGCGGCGACGATCATCGGTGCATGGTTCGAGCGCAAGCGTGGCTTGGCCATCAGCCTCACTTTCACAGGGGCGTCGTTTAGCGGTATCTTGCTGGCTCCGGGGCTCGTGTTGCTGATCGAGGCCTTTGGATTTCGCAATGCGCTCGGCATGGCAGCGGCCGCATCGGCGATTGTGCTGATGCCGATCGTAGCCATCGTGATCCGCTTTCCGTCCGCGAGCGATGCTTCTGCGAACGATGCCCAGCCATCATCGAAAACACTGTCCCGTACGGCGCTGCTGCACGACGCCGGATTCTGGTTGATCACCGCGCCGTTTTCGATGGCGCTGCTGGTGCAGGTCGGTTTCATCGTGCATCAGATTTCGATCCTGACGCCGGCGATCGGATTCCAGTCGGCGGGCGGGGCCGTTTCGGTGACCACCGCGATGGCGCTGATCGGCCGCATCAGCCTTGGTTTCGTCGCCGATCGGATCCAGCCGCGCTGGGCTGCCGCGGCGTCGATCTTGAGTCAGGCGGTGGCGCTGCTAATGATCGGATCGTCGACCAGTCTCGATGCGCTGTTCTTGGCTTGCGCGGTGTTCGGATTCTCGATCGGAAATCTGGTGACGCTGCCGGTCCTGATCACCCAGCGCGAATTCGCGCCGCGTGATTTTGGCGTCGTGCTCGGCCTTGGCATGGGGATCGCTGGCGTGGTCAATGCATTCGGGCCGGTGGCGATGGGGATTCTGCGCGACCTGACCGGTGGCTATGCGACGCCGATCTTCATCGGCGTCGCAATTCAACTGGCAGCGGCAGTTGCCGTTCTGGTCGGCCATCGCCAGCGAGGCGGTGATTAGATCGGTTTGCCCGCATAGGGCATCGATGCGGTGAGGCCGCCGTCCACTGGAATGGCCTGGCCATTCACATAGGACGCTTCGTCGCTTGCCAGGAACAGGCCCATCGCCGCGAGTTCGTGCGGCTGGCCGGCGCGCTTCAGCGGATTGAGCTGGCCGATCTTGCCCTGGGTGCCGCGTTCCTTGGCGTTGTCGAAGATCGGCTTGGTCATGCCGGTCTCGATCAGGCCGGGGCATACGGCATTGATGCGCACGCCTGTGCCGGAGAGCGAATAGGCCGTGGTCTGCACCAGGCTGATGACGCCGGCCTTGCTCGACGCATAGGGATGGCCGGACGCGCCGGACTTCAGGCCCGCGACGGAGGCGGTGAGGACGATGGAGCCGTGGCCCTGTTTCACCATATGCGGCATGGAATGCTTGATCGCGAGAAACGGCCCGATCAGGTTGATGCGCAGGATCTCCTGCCATTGCTCGACCGTCTGTTCCAGCAGCGGCACGAGGCCGCCCGACACGCCGGCATTGGCCCAGATCGCATCGAGCTGGCCATATCTGGACACGGCCTTGTCGATGAACGCCTTCACGTCGCTCTCGGAACCTGCGTCGGCGGTGACCGCTTCGATCGTGCCGCCTGCGTCGCTCACGAGTTTCGCGGTCTCATGCACGCTGTCGCTGCGGTCGACGATGATGAGTTTCGCGCCTTCCCTGGAGAACAGTTGCGCTGCGGCACGGCCGATGCCGCTGCCTGCGCCGGTGATGATGACGGATTTGCCTGCGAGCCGGCCCATAGGATTCTCCCTGATCAATTCTCTGATGATTTTTTGGGCGGTGTGCCGCCGCATGGAATTCAAATTCGACGTCTTCAATGTCTGACGTCAGTCTGCGAAGATGCTTGAGGCATTGCGCGCTCTGACGTACGACAAACGAAACATTATTGAAGGGTGGTCACGATGTCCAACGCCGAGAAACCGTTCGTGGCGCAGCATACAGTCCCCCAAGGTGTGACGGCGACGCGGTGGTGGTGGGTGCGACACGCACCGGTGCGGAGCGACGGCGGCAACATCTACGGCCAGAAGGACATGGACTGCGACTGCAGCGACCATGTGGTGTTCGATGCGGTCGGCAAGATCCTGCCACGCAATGCCGTCTGGGTCGCCAGCAATCTGAAACGCACGCATCAGACCGCGAGTGCAATCTGGGCCGCGGGATTTCCGAAGCCCGACGAGATGCCGCATGAAGCGGATTTCGCCGAACAGCATCTCGGTGACTGGCAGGGCATGAACCGCGCCGCGTTCTTTGCCAGCCGTCCCATCAATGTCGGCAGCTACTGGTTCGCGCCGATCGATGAGCCGTCGCCGAATGGCGAGAGCTTCATGGATCTGTACAATCGCGTGCGCCGTGGCATCGAACGGATCAATGCAGAGCACGCGGGCAGGGACATCGTCGCCGTGGCCCATGGCGGCACCATCAAGGCGGCCATTGGTCTTGCGCTCAACGATCAGCCGGATCGCGGCCTCGCTTTCACCATCGACAATTGCTCGGTCACGCGGCTCGATCACCTCGCCAGCGACGGTCATCACGGCTGGCGCATTCCGATGGTCAACCAGCAGCCGTGGATCGCCGATCCATCGCATGCCGCGATGCATCAGCCGGCGGGACCGGAAGTAACACCGACGACAAAGCTGGCGTGAGCTTTCTAACCTCTCCCCGCCTGCGGGGAGAGGTCGACTGCAACGCGCGAAGCGCGTGGAAGTCGGGTGAGGGGGACTATCCATTTGCTCCGGGCTTGCGGAGGCGGGGGGGGGGGG
>NZ_JBGMOE010000035.1:13860-16360 GCF_041424195.1 Tardiphaga sp.
ACCTCTCCCCGCCTGCGGGGAGAGGTTAGATCGCGAGCGCAGCGCGTGATCCGGGTGAGGGGGACTATCCATTTGCTCCGGGCTTGCGGAGGCTCCCCCTCACCCCACCCCTCTCCCCGCAGGCGGGGAGAGGGAGCAAGAGTCCGGCGCTCCGACTAACGAATACGACAATTACAAACCAACCATCAGGGAGACACCCATGAACCTGTTCGACATGACCGGAAAAGTCGCCGTCATCACCGGCTCGACGCGCGGCATCGGCCGCGCCATAGCCGAGCGCATGGCGGAGCACGGCGCCAAGGTGGTGATCTCGTCGCGCAAGCAGGATGTCTGCGACGAGGTGGCGAAGGAGATCAACGCGCAGTTCGGCAAGGGGACCGCGGTGGCGATTGCTGCGAACATCTCCAGCAAGGAAAATCTGCAGAACCTTGTCGACGAGAGCAAGAAGGCGTTCGGCAAGATCGACGTGCTGGTTTGTAACGCGGCATCGAATCCTTACTACGGCCCGCTGGCCGGTATCTCGGACGATCAGTTCCGCAAGATTCTCGACAACAACATCGTCGCCAATAACTGGCTGACCAGCATGGTCGTGCCCGACATGATCGAACGCAAGGACGGCTCGGTGATCATCGTGTCCTCGATCGGTGGCCTCAAGGGGTCCACCATCCTCGGCGCCTATGCGATCTCGAAAGCCGCCGACATGCAGCTCGCGCGCAATCTCGCCTGCGAATACGGCAAGCACAATGTGCGCGTGAACTGCATCGCACCGGGCCTGATCAAGACCGACTTCGCGAAAGCGCTGTGGGACAATCCCGACAACCTCAAGGCCTCGACCGCGCGCTCACCGCTGCTGCGCATCGGCATCCCCGACGAAATCGCAGGGGCTGCCGTGTTCCTTGGTTCGGCGGCGGGCAATTTCATGACCGGGCAGACGATGGTGATCGACGGCGGCGCGACGATCAGCTGATTTCAAATTCGTCGTTCCGGGTTCGCGTGAGGCTGGCGCCGTTCGCGCCCCGGAATGACGAGTTTGTGGTTGGCAGAGCGCTACTCCACCGCCGCGTAAACCAGGCTCCGGATCAGCGTCCTGAAATATTCCCGCTGACCGGGTCCTTGCGACATGAACACCGCGAACAGCTCTTCCTGCGGATCGACCCAGAAGAACGTCCCGGCGACGCCGCTCCAGAAGAACTGTCCGCGCGATCCCGCATAGGGCGCGAGCCCATCGTCGGTGCGCACGGCGAAGCCGAGGCCGAAGCTGTGGCCGGGGGGCACGAGATGTGTCTCCAGTTTCACGTTCGGGCTGAGGTGGTTGGACGCCATCAGATGCAGCGTGCGGCTGCCGATCACGCGATTGCCGTCCAGCGTGCCGCCATTGAGCAGCATCTGGCAGAAGCGCGCATAGTCCATGGTGGTCGAAACAAGTCCGCCGCCGCCGGATTCCATCTTCGGAATTTCGAGCGGATCGAACAGTGCGACTTTCTCGCCGGTCCATGGATCGACGGGGAAGGGATGTGCGATGCGATCCTTGTTCGCTGCGGCGGTATGGAAGCCGGTTTCTGCCATCTGCAATGGGGCGAGAATGTTTCCGGTGAGATAGCTGCCCAGCGACTTGCCCGATACCACTTCGATGACGCGGCCGAGAATGTCGGTGGAGCGGCTGTAGTTCCACTCAGAGCCGGGCTGGCAGATCAGCGGCAGGCCCGCGACGATCTTCGCATGCTCTTCATTGGTGAGCTCACGGCTGCGCAGGTTCGACTTCTGGTACATCCGCTGCACCATGCCGTTGCCGGTGATCTCATAGGAGATGCCCGAGGTGTGGCGTAGCAGGTCCTGGATGGTGATCGGGCGCAGCGGCAGCGCCAGTTCGAGCGCGCCGTTGCGCTCGATGCCGACCTTGGTGTCGGCGAATGCCGGGATGTATTTGGCCAGCGGGTCGTTGAGCAGGATATGGCCGTCCTCGACCAGCTGCATGATGCCCAGCGAGACGATCGGCTTGGTCATCGAGAAGATGCGAAACAGGCTGTCGCGGGTCATGGCGCTGGAGCCATCCGGCGTCTGCTTGCCGAAGGCCTCGAAATAGCCGATCTGGCCGCGGCGGGAGACCAGCATGGTGACGCCCGGCGTGGTGCCCTTGTCGATCTCGCGCCTGAACGCGTCCGACATCGCCTGAAGACGGTTTGATGACAGGCCCAGCGTTTCCGGGCGGGCCTGCGGCAGCTCTGGCGTCCGCAGTGAAGTGGCGTGTTTTGCGGCAGTTTGGGCGTTCATGGGGGCTCCCGGTAGCTGTTTGATTGATCTTGTCATTTGCCGGCTTAGATAAAGGGGACTCCGGCATGGTTGGACGAGCTTGGCCCAGAAGTTCGGGCTTGAACAGGGTCGTTTTCCCTTGTAACCAGCCGCCGGTTTGGTGCTGCGCACGGGCGTGGCTTAACAGGTGGATCTATGGCCAAAGCAAAATTTGAACGTAACAAGCCGCACTGCAATATTGGTACGATCG
>NZ_JBGMOE010000036.1:0-16285 GCF_041424195.1 Tardiphaga sp.
GCGACGGGTTGGTCAGGAACACCGCGAAGATCAGCGCCAGCGCGGTCAGCGCCTGTTCACCACCGGACAGCAGCGACAGGGTCTGCGGCTTCTTGCCCGGCGGCTTGGCGACGATTTCGAGACCTGCCTCGAGCGGATCGTCGCTCTCGATCAGCTTCAACTCGGCTTCGCCGCCGCCGAACAGTTCGACGAACATGCGCTTGAAGTGGCCGTTGACGATGTCGAACGAGGTCATCAGCCGTTCGCGGGCTTCCTTGTTGAGGCTCTGGATGCCGGTGCGCAGCTTCTTGATGGCTTCGACGAGGTCGTCGCGCTCGGTGGCGAGGCCGTTATGGGTGCCTTCGACTTCGTTGAGCTCTTCCTCGGCGCGCAGGTTGACGGCGCCGAGACGCTCGCGATCGCGGCGCAGCTTTTCCAGATCGGCTTCGATATCGGCGAGCGGCGGCAGCGTGTCGTCCTGGCGGACTTCAGCGAGCGCCGCGACGCCTTCCGGCTCGACTTCGAGCATGTCGCGGATTTCGCGCTCGATGTCTTCCAGGCGGCGCTTGCCGCTTTCCATACGCTCTTCGGCGCGGGCGCAGGCTTCGCGGGCGGCCGACAGGGCTTCCAGCGAACCGCGGGCATCGCGGTCGGTCTCGCGCATGGCATTCTCGGCCGAGGCGAGGGCGTTGGCGGCGAGCTGGCGCGCCTGTTCGGCGCTCTCGACTTCCGAGATCAGCGCGCGGCGCTTCTGCAGATAGAGCGCCGGGGCGTCTTCGAGTTCGGCGCGCTCGCGGGTCACTTCGGCGACGCGCGCGGCGACGGTTTCGATCTGTGAGGCGGCGGAGGTCTTGCGGTTCGTCCAGTCGGTACGCTCGGCGATGATCGCCTGCAGGCGGCGGTCGGCGAGTTCAGCCTCGCGGGCCAGCGCCTGCGCTTCGGCACGCACCTGGGCCGCGCCGCGGCGATGGCCTTCGATCTCGGCGCGCACGGTGGCGAGCTGGGCCTCGGCGTCGGAGCTCTCCGGCAGATATTCCAGCGCGGCATGCGCGCTCTCATGCGCCGCTTCCGCCTCCATGCGATCGTTGGAGAGGCGCGATTGCGCTTCGGTCAGCGTCGCGCGGCGCGCCGCGTGGCGGTTGATCTCGCGCTCGGCATTGGCATGGCGCTCGCGGGCCTGGTCGACGTCGCGGCGGGCATTGCGCAGCGCCTCGCGCGAGGCGCCTTCGGCCGACGCCGCAGCCTTCAGCGCCTGCTCGGCAGCTTCCAGCGCTTCACGTTTGGCAATGGCGTCGATCTTGGCATTTTCCAGATCGGCTTCGATATCGGTCAGGCGTGCGCGCTCGGCAAGACGACGGGCCGCGCCGGTCGGCGCATGCGCGCCGGCGACGAAACCGTCCCAGCGCCAGACGTCGCCTTCCAGCGACACCAGCCGCTGGCCGGTCTGCAGCTGCGAGACAAGGGCCGCGCCCTGATCCTTGGAGACGACGCCGATCTGCTTGAGGCGGCGCGCAAGTTCGGCCGGCGCATTGACGTGCGATGCCAGCGACTCCACGCCTTCCGGCAAAGCCGGGTCGTTGGCGTGCTCGCCGGCATTGGTCCAGCGCATCGGCGCCGAGGGATCGACCGGCGCGTCGAGATCGTCGCCGAGCACGGCGCCCAGCGCCTTTTCATAGCCCTTGGTGACGCTGACGCCGTCGATGATCGGCGGCCACAGATTCTTGGTTTCGCCGTTGAGGATCTTGGAGATAGTGCGGGCTTCGGTCTCGAGCCGCTGCACCTTCTTGTCGGCTTCGTTGAGCGGCGCGCGCGAGGCTTCCAGCGTCTGCCGGGCGGCGATATGGGCGGCCTCGTTGTCGCTGACGGCCATTTCCGCCTGCAGCAGGATTTCCTGCGAAGTCTCCATCAGGGCTGCGAGTTCGTCGAGATCGCCGAAGCCCGATGTCTGCGCCGTCAGCGCCTCGATCTCGGCCTCGACGCTGGCGATTTCCTGGCCGAGGCGCGCGAGGCGATCGGCCTGGCTGCGGACGTTGGACTGCAGCTGGTTGCGCTTGGCGGTCATGTCCGCATGTGCGGTGGTGAGCTCGGTGAAGGTGCGCTCGGCGGCGGCCAGCACGGCCTCGGCTTCCGACACGCGGTCATCGACGCCGCCACGCAGCTCGACGCGCTGCATGATCTCTTCCTTGAGCATCGCGTCTTCTTCTTCGAGACGGAGCAGCGCGAATTCAGCGTCTTCCGACTGCTTCATCTCGCGCGCGACGTCGCTCTCGAACTGGGTGAGGCGACGATCGAGCTCGGCGGCGCGCTCCTTGGCGCGCTCTTCCTCGCGGTCGAGCATGTCGCGGGCGTTGGTCAGGCGCTGCAGGCCGGCAGCGGCGGCGGCTTCGGCCTCGCGCAGGGCAGGAAGTTCAGATGCGCGGATCGCCTGGATGCGCGCGGCTTCGCCCTGTTCGCGGGTGCGCTCGGCGAGATCGCGCACATACTGGTCGTGCAGGGTTGCGGCTTCGGCATTGTCCTGATGCGCCTGCAGCCAGCGCAGGTGGAACAGCATGGCCTCGGCCTTGCGCACCTTGCCGGCGACTTCGCGGTAGCGGATCGCCTGGCGGGCCTGCTTCTTCAGGCCTTCCATCTGGCCCGACAACTGGCCGATCACGTCCTCGACGCGGGTGAGGTTGGTTTCGGCGGCCTTAAGGCGCAGCTCGGCCTCGTGGCGGCGCGCATGCAGGCCGGCGACGCCGGCGGCGTCTTCCAGCACGCGGCGGCGCTGCTCGGGCTTCGCCTGGATGATTTCACCGATCTTGCCCTGGTGGACGAGGGCGGGCGAACGCGCGCCGGTGGCGGCGTCGGCAAACAGGATCTGCACATCGCGGGCGCGCACGTCGCGGCCGTTGATGCGATATTGCGAGCCGGCTTCGCGCTCGATGCGGCGGGAGATTTCGAGAATTTCGGCGTCATTGACCATGGCCGGCGCGGTGCGATCGGTATTGTCGATCGTCATCACCACTTCGGCGTGGTTGCGCGAGGCGCGGTTGCCGGAGCCGGCGAAGATCACGGCGTCCATGTCGGCGGCGCGCAGCGACTTGTGCGAGGTTTCGCCCATCGCCCAGCGCAGCGCTTCCACCAGATTGGACTTGCCGCAGCCATTGGGGCCGACGACGCCGGTCAGACCGGGCTCGATCATGAAGTCGGTCGGTTCGACGAACGACTTGAATCCGTGCAGGCGCAGGCGCGTGAGTTTCATGGATACGGTACTCTGGTTAGCCGAACAGGCCACTTTATCGAAAAAGCCCCGAGAATCGCGAATCCCCCAGCACGAACAATAGCATAAATGCAGCTGCCGCGCGGTGGAGACTCGCTGGTCGCGGCTCTCATTGGCCCGGACAATGGCGAGACGAGGGCAGCCGCGCAACCGCGGAACCCCGCTTTTCCCAAGGGTTTTGCGGGGGATAGGTGAGAGAGCGCGTGAAAAAGGGCTTGTTTTAAGGGGGGATGGGGGAGGAGGGCGCAGCGATTGCTACGGAGAGCTAGCGTGTTCCGCACCTAGCGCCTTGGACTTCGCTTTAGCTTCTCGGCAGGGCTCCAAACAAGCCAAGCAAATGGTACTGGCGCTTGAATGATTATTTATGGTTGTTAACAATCGATCTCGGTCGTGAGACATGTCTCTTCAACATGGCAGGCCCCTCTGCGCGAAAGCGTACGGGTCGGTCTTCTTTTTTGTAGGTCCGCCTGACGGCCTACAAGCCTTACCTCACCGTAAAGGATCAGCTCGCGCGCATCTACGGTTTGGCGTGTCTGTGTGCACATTTGTTGAGGTCGATCAATCCGAACTCAACATGGTTGTCGCGCTTGAAGTCGATCGTATCTGACTTCCCTAATTCGACGGTCGTCAACCTGAAGTCGGCAGGTTTCCAGCAGATTGGGATAAGATAAATTTGTGGTCCTGATCGGCGATCCGGCCGCGTCTTATTCTGCCGGCGGTCAAGGGCGTGGCCGTCTTTAGCTCGCAGGCGCGCGAGCGGCGCCTTGCGCCGTGGCCTCACAAGTCCCGCGCATATCCATCAGGACGCCGCTGCTGCGGCGCGCCGAGCACGGCGATGCAGAGGCCGAGAAATGCCAGGCCGATGATCTCGCAGATGAAATTTTCAAACATCATGCACCTCTTAAAGATGTATCGAGAATGCGGAGATGGCGCTTAAGCGTTCCTTAACGCGCGTTTACGCTTCGGTCATGTGTGGAAACACAGTTAATCCGCAGGCGCGTCATCCGTTAATATCCGGCGGGCGCGTAAGCGCGGCTGTCGCCAGGCAGCTATCGTCGAGCAGCCATCGCTGGACTGCTATCGCAGGGTGTCAGCGGGCGCGGGCCTGGGCGCTGCGCGGCATCGGGATTTCGGCCATCAACGCGGCTTCGCCTTCGGGCGTGATGCAATAGCGCGTGGGCGAGCCGGCCTGCGGCGCGATCCAGGTCTTTTCGACCATCTTGGACAGGGTCTTCGGCCCGGCAGGCATCAGATGCAGCGCAGACGCCATTGGCGCCGCGAGACTACGAGCGCGTGGCTGTTTGAAGCGAAGAACAGAGAACACGACGGCGCGGCAGCGCGCTAATGCGACGCGCTGGCGGAGAACGCGTTGACGATGACCACGCCGGTCAGGATGAAGCCGATGCCGATAATGGCGGCGAGATCGAGCGCCTGCCGGAACGCGAAATAGCTCACCGCCGAAATTAGCACGATGCCGAGCCCGCTCCAGATCGCATAGGCGATCCCGACCGGCATCGCCTTCAGCGCATGGGACAGAAAATAAAACGACAGGATGTAGCAGACGGCCATGCCGAGGCTCGGCCAGAGCTTCGTGAACTGCTGCGACTGCGCCAGCAGCGCGGTGCCGATGGTCTCCAGCACGATGGCGCAGCCAAGGGCGGCGTAGTTGAGAAGAGACGCGGTCATCAAAGGGCTCGGGCGGAACCCCTCCCCGCGCAAAAACGGGGGAGGGACAAGAAGGCCTCAGCTTTTCAGCAGCGGGGTGATCTTCTTGGAGAATTCCTCGAACGACTGCTCGCCCTTCAGCATTTCGCCATTGATGAAGAAGGTCGGCGTCGAGTTCACCTTCAGCACCTCGTTGGCGTATTTCTGGTCGGCGGCGATCTTGTCGAGCAGCGCCTGGTCTTTCAGGCATTCTTCCACGGCCTGCTGGCTGAGGCCGGCCTGTTTGCCGATGCGGGTCAGGGTCGCAGCGGTGTCCTTCATCACCCAGTCGTTCTGCTGCTTGAACAGCATGTCGACAACGGCGAAGTATTTGCCGGAGTCGTCCTTGGCGATGCAGCGCGCCAGCATCGAGCCGGCGGCGGCCTTGATGTCGAGGGGGAATTCACGGAACACGAAGCGGATCTTGCCGGTGTCGATGAAGGCTTCCTTGATCTTCGGAAACACCTGCTCGGTGAAGGCCGCGCAATGCGGGCAGGTCATCGAGGCATATTCGGTGACGGTGACTGCGGCGTCCTTCGGGCCGAGCACCATGTCGGGTAGCGACACCGGCTTGGCGACGTCGGTCGCGTTCTGCGCAAAGGCCTCGGAGATCAGTTGCAGCGGCGACAGGCCGATCGCTGCGGCGGCGCCGGTGAGGGCAAGGGCGGCGGTGAAGTCACGGCGCGTGATGATCAAAGGAATGCTCCAAAGCGGCGGCAGGACGCCGGGAAAAGGTTCGCTTCGCTAACTTGAAACCACAAATGTGGCAAGCACGCGCCGGTTCCGGCGGGGCCCGAAAGCCTCAACTTCGCTTGATCGATGCACCGAGCCGCGCCAGCGCCTCGCGCAAGGCCTCGTCCTCGACCTCGGGCAGCGTCTCCGCGACCTCGGCGATGGCCTTGGCATCCGGCGGCTTCACGGTGCGGCGCGGCTGCGGCCGTGACAGCGGTGCCTGGCGCAGCGCGATCTTGCCGACCGCATTCCAGCCGAAAAAGCGGTTCACCCGCTGCAGGATCGCATCCGACGAATGCTGGATCTCCAGCGCCATCGGGCCCTCAACGCGCAGGATGAGCGTCGCCGGCTCCTGCGGCTGGCCTTCCACAGGGCGCGGCCACTGGATCTTCAACGGCTCGGAGAAATTCGCCACCTGCTGGCCGGCAATTTCCGCCCAGCGTGTCACCAGTTCGCGCGAGGCAAAGCCCTGTTTGGCATAGGCATCGGCAAACACCCCGCCGAGCAGGACGGAAAGCGGCTTGGCGGAGATCGGGCCGGGCTTGTTCATGAACGGGGCTTTTGGATACATGTCGGCATGAGTCTATCAGCCGCCGCCACCAGACGAAAGAAACTCCCTGCGCGGGATAGCGGGGAAAGCGCTGCCGCAAAGCGTCCGGCCCAATTGCTTGCCTGGTATGACAAACATCGCCGCCGCTTGCCGTGGCGGCCTTTGCCCGGCGAGGGCATCGACCCCTATCGGGTCTGGTTGTCCGAAATCATGCTGCAGCAGACCACGGTGCAAGCTGTCGGGCCGTATTTCGCCAAGTTCCTGGCGCGGTGGCCGACGGTGAGCGATCTCGGCAGCGCCTCGCAGGACGATGTGCTGCGGATGTGGGCCGGGCTCGGCTATTACTCCCGCGCGCGCAATCTCCATGCCTGTGCCGTCACCGTGCTGCGCGACAATGGCGGTGTCTTTCCGGATACAGAAGAGGGCCTGCGCGCGCTACCGGGCATCGGGCCATATACGGCATCGGCCATCGCCGCGATCGCCTTCGGCCGCCAGTGCATGCCGGTGGACGGCAATATCGAGCGCGTGACGTCGCGGCTCTATGCGGTGGAAGAACCGCTGCCGAAATCCAAGCCGGTGATCGTGGGGCTGGCCGCAACATTGCTTGGTCCGACGCGGGCAGGCGACAGCGCCCAGGCGCTGATGGATCTCGGCTCCACCATCTGCACGCCAAAGAAGCCGGCCTGTGCGCTGTGCCCGATCAACGACGATTGCGCGGCAAAGACCCGCGGCGATCAGGAGACGTTTCCGCGAAAGATGCCGAAGAAGGCCGGCACCTTGCGCAAGGGGGCAGCTTTCGTGGTCACCCGCGGCAACGAGTTGCTGGTGCGCACCCGCCCGGAAAAGGGCTTGCTGGGCAACATGACCGAAGTGCCGTCATCGGAATGGCTCGCCGGTCATGACGACAAGGATGCCTTGAAGCAGGCACCGACTTTGAAAAATCTGACGGCGTGGCATCGCAAAGTGGGCGCGGTTACCCATATCTTCACGCACTTCCCGCTGGAGCTCACCGTCTATACGGCGCATGTGCCGCCCCGCACCCGCCCCCCGGAGGGGATGCGCTGGGTTCCGATCGCAACACTGGATGACGAAGCTCTGCCGAACGTCATGCGCAAGGTCATTGCGCATGGGCTCGATTGATCACGCGACGCGAATGCTGCGATCCTCGCTTGCGGGCATGAAGAAGCAGCGATTGCGGCCTGTGTTCTTCGCGACATAGAGACCCTGATCGGCGCGCTCGATCATGTCCTGCACGTCGCGGTCGCTGTCGGCGATCAATGCGATGCCGATCGAGACAGTGGCAGAAATCCGGATATCGCCTTCGCCGATGATCGCAAGCTCGATGGCATTGCGGATGCGATTGGCCAGCATCTGAGCGGTCAGTTCATCGGCCTCACGCAGCAGGACCACAAATTCCTCACCGCCAAAACGCGCGGCGCGGTCGGTGCTCTTGATATTGCCCGAAATGACTCCGGCAATGCGCTTGATCGCGATGTCTCCGATGTGGTGGCCGTGATTGTCGTTGATCTTCTTGAAGTGATCGATGTCGATCATCAACGTGGCGATGCTGCGCTTGTAGCGATGCGCGAATTCCATGGCATCGTCGGCAGCGGCGAGAAACGCGCGACGGTTCATCAGGTCGGTCAGATAGTCGGTCTCGGCAAGCCGGCGCAGTTTGGTGAGGTCATCCTTGAACTGCATGGCATTCTCGGTGGCGCGCAACTCGGCTTCCTTGGTGCGCTCCTCGGCGAAACCGATGCGGCGCAGCAGCGAGCGCAAGGCGCGCGTCAACTGCACGACTTCCAGCGAACCGTTCTGGCGCGGCAGCATGGTCGGGCCTGATGCGCGGCCGATGCGATCGGCTTCCAGCGTGATGGCGCGGATCGGACGCGAGATCTGCCGCGCGATGAAGAACGCCATGATGACGCCGACGAGGCCCGCGATCGCGCCGATGATCAGGATGGTCTTGGCCGAATGGACAGCCGCGGCGAGTGCAACGTCGCTGGGCTGGCTCGCGGTGACGACCCAGTTCAGACCCTCATAGTCGCGATGGCCTCGGCTGACATAGTAGGCTGTGAGAAGAATCTTGTCGGCCGGCTTCTCGGTGAAGGCGCCGGTGCGTGTGCGCAGGATGTCGTCGAGGCGATCGCCCGCATATTTGGTGGTGGTCATGCCTGGCCCGACGAGAACCGTTCCGGTGCGTGACAGGACCGTCAGCGTTGTGTCGGTGTCGCCGTCATTGGCTTCTGCGCTGGCGATCAGGTTGCGCGCCCATTGCCAGTCGAGATGCGCGCCGAGCACGCCAAGCAGGTTGCCATCGTGGTCGCGCACGGGGAGGGCGATGTCGATGAAACGGTGCGGCTCGCCATCGGCGCGCTTCGCCAGCAGCGATGACAACAATGCGGCCTCATGCACGTCGCCGACGATGGGATCGTGAAGTCCGGTCTTGAACCATGGCCGCTGAGCGACCGATGCACCTTCCAGCAAGCCGCCTGTCGATGCGACGACGGTGCCGTCAGGCTTGGCGAAGCCGATCCAGGCGAAATCGCTGAACGAGCTCTGCAACTGTTCGAGTGCCTTGCGCAGCGAAGCGCGATCGCCCTGCCAGAGCGGTCGCATCGGCTCGAGCTTCGAGAACAGGTGAACTTCCTGCTGGCGGAGCGCCATGTAACGATCGAGCCGTTCGGCCGTGGTCGATGCGACGCTGGCCAGCGCCGTGTTCACCAGTTCTGCGGTGTTGCGATAGCTGACGAATGCCGCGCCAGTTGCGAGCGCGCCGACGAGCGCGATGACCATGGCCGCAACGGCAGCGGTAATCTGCGTGCGAACAGAGAGACCGTCCCTGAGGGTCTGCAATCGGTCGGCCAGCTTCTGGAACAGGTTGCGCATCAAAAAGGCTCAGGGTTTCTTCGGCCTTCCTGCCACGCTGCGATTGCCAATTCCTGACGGGAGGAGCCTCCGTTAGTTTCATGTTGAATCACGGGTGAATCCGCAAGGTCGAATGCCCGTAAAGGCGCAGGTTCCATCAGCCAGCGCTTGGGTATAGCGATGGTTCCGGCATTGTCACGATCGGCGGTTTCGCATTCAGGCCCTCAACCTGAAACCCGGCGACGCGCTTGTAATTGGCGGCGATGTCTTCGAGCTCTTGCTGCGACAGCACGTCGGTGACGACGTCGAAGCCCGCGGGCGCGCGCTCCTCGACGATCTGCATGACCTGTTCCGGTCCGTTGCGGCGGTTCAGCATCACGAGGTCGGTGGTCGCGGGGCGTCGTTCGGCCTCATAGGCTTCGAGCGCAGCCGGCACTTCGCCGAGTGCAAGAATCTCGCGGGTCAGCACGCGGGCGTCGAGAATGGCTTGCGACGCGCCGTTGGAGCCGATCGGATACATCGGATGCGCGGCGTCGCCCATCAGCGTGACGCGGCCGAAGGTCCAGCGATCGACCGGATCGCGGTCCACCAGCGGATATTCATAGGCGTGCGGGCAATTGCTGATCAGGCCCGGCACGTCGAGCCAGTCGAATCTCCAGTCCTTGAACCAGGGCAGAAACTCGTCGAGCCGCGCCGCGCGATTGTAGTCTTCGCGACGCCACTCATAGGTCGGCGGCATGTGTCGTTCGGCCACCCAGTTGATGTCATATTTTCCGTTGGCGTCGGGTGCCTGCGAGATCGGGTAACAGACGAATTTCAGGATCTCATGGCCGGCCATGATCATGGTGCGGCCGGTCAGGAACGCATCGCTCCGGGTGATGCCACGCCAAAGGATGCGGCCATTCCAGAGCGGCGCGCCTTCTTGCGGATAGAGCTTCTGCCGGATCGCCGAATGGATGCCATCGGCGGCAATCAACAATGTGCCTTCATAGCTGCCGGCGGATTTGCCGGTGGCCTTGTCGATGAAGTCGGCGCGGATGCCGTCCGGCGTTTCCGTCCAGCCGGTCAAATGATGGCTGGTGAGGATATTTTCGGCGCCAAGCCGCGCGATAGCGGTGTCGAGCAGGATCTGTTGCAGCGTGCCGCGGTGGATCGAGAATTGCGGCCATTTGTAGCCGGCCTCGATGCCGCGCGGCTCACTCCAGATCGGCTTGCCGTGTTTGGAGAAGAAGGCGAGCTCGCGGGTGCGTACGCCCGATGCGTCAAGCTGGTCGTGCAGGCCGAGCTCGATAAGCTCGCGCACCGCATGGGGCAGCACATTGATGCCGACGCCGAGCGGCCTGAGCGCCGGCACGCTTTCGAACACGCGGCATGGCACGCCGATCTGGTGCAGGCTGAGCGCAAGCGTCAGTCCGCCAATTCCGCCGCCTGCAATGAGAACGGTCATTTTTGTCGCCTCCCCCTCGATTTGATCGAGGTCATGGCACGGGAGAGGCGATGGCGGCAACTGGGACGATCGCCACGGAGAATGTCGCCCGGATCGTCCGCCGGCGGCGAATTCATGGTGGACGGAACCTTAACGCAAAATTCAGCCGCGTTCCCTAATACCGGTGACACTACTTTTGGGTGAATCCGTCACCGACAGGTCAATGATGTCCAACCAGATTAAGCCGAGCGGCCGCGAGACCTTCTTTCCGGCATCGGAGCTCATCGTATCCAAGACGGATCTCAAGGGTCGCATGACCTATGTGAACCGTCTGTTCTGCAAGATGGCCGGTTACGAAGAGGCCGACCTGCTCGGCCAGCCGCACAACCTCATTCGTCATCCCGATATGCCGCGCAGCGTTTTCAAGCTGCTCTGGGACACGGTCGAGGAACGCCGCGAGATTTTCGCTTTTGTGAAAAACATGGCGAGCAATGGCGATCACTACTGGGTCTTCGCCCATGTCACGCCGTCCTACGGCCTCGACGGCAAGGTCGCCGGCTATCATTCCAACCGCCGTGTGCCGCCGCCGGATCTCATCAAGAAGACGATCGCACCGCTCTATGCCGATGTATTGGCGATCGAGAAGCGACACGTGAACGGCAAGGAATCCCTTGCCGCCGGCTACAAGGCCCTTACCGATTTCGTTGCATCCCAGAAGGTCAGCTATGACGAACTTATGTTTTCTCTCAAGAGCGCAGCTTAGCACGCTCGTCGTCATCGCCGGCTCTGCGCTTGCTTTGCTGCTTCAATTCTTCGGCCTTCCGGTCGCGGCGATGATCTGTCAGGCCATCGTGATCGCGGCGGCCGTTGTCGCGCTTGTCCTGATGGGCAAGACGGCGCGTCTGATCGAGAAGGCGCGCATCGCCTGCCAGCGCATTGCGCAGGGCGACTTCGAGGCCCGTATCCTTGGAATCCCGGTGCGCGGCGTTACCGGCGAACTGCTGCACAGCGTCAATGACATGATCGACGGCTGCGATGCCTTCGTGCGCGAATCCACCGCGGCGATAGCGGCGCTCAACGACAACAAGTATTACCGGCGCATCCTGCCGGGCGGATTGCATGGCGGCCTGCTGCACGGCGCGAAGGCGATGAATGCGGCGACCGACAACATCGCCGACCGCATCCGGAATTTCGAGCGCCAGACCAGCCAGCTCGAATCCACCGTGGGCGGCATCGTGTCGGCACTCGATAGCGGTGCGGTCGAGATGAGCAGCACGGCAGGCAATCTGCGGACCGGCGCGTCCTCGACATTGACCCGCGTCACGTCGGTGGCGGCGGCATCCGAACAGGCCTCTGCCAACATGCAATCGGTGGCTTCGGCCACGGCGCGACTGTCGTCAAATGCCAGCGAAGTCGGCGCCGACGTCAATCGCTCGGCCGCGATTGCCGGTCGGGCCGTCGAACGCGTCGCCGATGCAGCCAGCAATGTCGACGTGCTTCGCGCTGTCGCCGTACGCATCAGTGAAGTCGTGACCTCGATCAACGTGATCGCCAGCCAGACCAACCTGCTGGCGCTGAACGCAACGATCGAAGCGGCCCGCGCTGGCGATGCCGGCCGCGGCTTTGCCGTGGTCGCGCATGAAGTGAAGGCGCTGGCGACCCAGACCGCCAACTTCACCGCCGAGATCGAAAAGGAAATCGGCCAGGTTCAGTCGGCGACCGACAAGGTCTCCTCATCGATCACCGAGATCGGCACCGTGATTGCGGAAGTGAACGAGATCACCGGCAAGGTCGCGAGTGCTTCGGAAGCGCAATCGGCAGCAACGGCCGACATCGCGCGCAATATTGACGAGGCCTTCGCCGTCGTCCGCGAGATCTCGACCAACATCCAGCAGCTGGCAACCACCGCCAGGGACACCGAGCAGCTCGCCACATCGACCATGGTGGCATCGGGCGATCTGTCGTCGCAGTCGGGATTGCTGACCAAGGAAATCCGCAGCTATCTCGGCGACGCTCGGCAAAATCTGGTGCGCCAGGCCGCCGCGAGCTAATCGCTTCCTTGCGCCCCTTTTGATCCGGAATTGGCGCCCTTGCGGCGCCAGTTTCCTTTGAGGTGAAGAGTGCGCCTGTCAGGCGCTGATATCCGTGAAGAAACCGCTGGCGCTGCCGCCGTTCTCGGTCTTCTTGTTCACGGCCTCCTTGATCTTGTCGGCAATCTTCTGCTCGACCTCCCGCCGTTGGTCCGGCGACATGTTCTTCAATTCTTCTTCCGTCACACCGATGCTCGACAGCAGCGCGTCGCGCATCTTTTCCGCTGGCGTCTTCTTCGCGTAGTCGAGAAATTTCTCTTCCGGCGATTGTGCTGGCCCTTGTGCCTTGCCGAGGCCGCCCTCGGCCTTGTCGGATGGCTGCAGTCTGCTCGGAAGCGTGAAGGACTGCATGCTGGAGATGATGGAGTTCGACATCTGAATTTCTCTTGCTGCAAGATGGTTGCGATCGACTACGCAAAAATCGGGCCATCAGAAATATTCTGACATCATAGGCACTTGGGCATTTGGCGTTGCGGCGCGGCGTTGCCTCCCGGCAAGCTTTGCCGGCAAATCTGACCGGCGAGCGCAGCGTCAGGCCGTGCGGCGCTTTTGCGGGTCGAGCTCGCGGCCGGTCTCCAGCATGATTTTGCGGAGCCAGATCGATCCGGAATCGAATTGCGCGCGTGTCGGCGTGAACATGAACTGTTCGTCGTTGCCGGGATCGAATGGCGGCGCAATTGTCGTGAGCGAGAGCGGCTGCGCCAGTGCGGCAATCAGGCGCCGTGGCACAAAGGCCACGAGATCGGTCCGTGCCGCGACATGGAGCGCCTCGATATAGCTCGGCACGACGAGGGCGATCTGTCGCTCCAGTCCCTTGCTGCGCAGCCAGTCGTCGATGAGGTCTTCGCTCTGGCCCCGGAGCACCACGGCGATATGGCGGGCTTTGAGAAAGCCCTCGGTCGTCTTCAGGCGCGATGCCGCCGGATGGCCCTTGCGGACGGCGAGGGCGTCGGAATCGACATAGAGCAACTGGCGATGGAAACCCTTGAAGGCGTTGCCGATGCTGATCACCATATCGAGGCTGCGGGCGAATTCCGCCGTCATGATCGCCGGACCGCGCCATGGCACGACATTGATCCGGACGCCTGGCGCAATGTTGTCGAGCTTCTTCATCAGCGGCGGCATCAGCAGTTCGACGGCGAGATCCGGCATCATCAGCTGAAAATGCCGGTCGCTCTGACCGGCATCGAAGACATCCGGGATGAACAGTGCGCGCACCTGCTCGAGTGTCTGGGAAAGCGGGCCGCGCAGCGCCTGCGCACGCGGCGTTAGCTCCATGCGGGCGCCGACACGGACCAGGAGCGGATCGCCGAGAATGTCGCGGAGCCGGCGCAATGCATGACTCGTCGCCGGTTGCGACAGGCCGATCCGCATCGCGGCGCGGCCGACATTGCTCTCGCGCAGCAATGCATCGAGCGCGACGAGCAGGTTCAGGTCGAGCGCAGCCAAATTCATGGAACGAATATATATCATATAGACTATCGATTGGAAGAATGGGCATTTTCCAACCCATACTGCGCCATCGTTCAAGCGATGGAGCAGAACAATGAGCACCGCAGACAACAAGAAACTTATCCAGCAGGTCTATAGCGATTCAGCCAACCGCAGCGGCACGACCTTCGCCGATCATCTCGCCGATGACGCGTGCTGGATCGTCGTCGGTCAATATTCCTGGGGGCGTATGTTCAAGGGGAAGGATGCGATTCTGAACGGCCTGATGGGGCATTTCAGATCGCTCTTCGACATTCGACCGCGCGCGGTCGCTTCAAACTTCATTGCGGAAGGCAATCTGGTGGTTGTCGAGGCGAAGGGCGACAACGTCACCAAGGCCGGCGATCGTTACGATAACGACTACTGCATGGTGTGGCGTGTCGAGAACGGCAAGATCACCATGATCAAGGAGTATTGTGACACGGCATTGGTCGAGCGCGTGCTGGGGCCGTTTCCCGACGAAATGGCACGCGTGCCTGCCTGACACAAAAAATGCCGGGCGCAGTGTTGCGCCCGGCATTCGTCGAATGGCTCGTGCTCAGGCGACCTTGGTCGCCAGATGCTTGAACATGGCGGCGCGGGCCTCGTCGTCCATCTCGGCCTTGAACTTGAACGTGTCCTTCAGCGCGACAGCCTTCGCCGCGGCGGGGCGCGCCGAGATCTCGTCATGGAGGCGTTTCACGTTCGGGAATTGGGCAAAAGCTTCGTCGCCCAGGATGAAATTGGTCATCCTCACCCAGCCCCATACATCCATATCGACGATCGTATAGGTGTCGCCGACCATATATTGACGTCCGGCGAGGCGCTCGTCGAGCACGCCGAGATGGCGCCTAGCCTCGAATTGATAACGGTTATGCGCGTAATCGATCTTCTCCGGCGCGAAATGCTTGAAGTGCACGGCCTGGCCAAAGAACGGACCGACGCCGGTAGCGACAAACATCAGCCAGGACAGGAGTTCGCCGCGCTGCGCGGCCGGCGGCAGAAACTTGCCGGTCTTCTCGGCGAGATAGAGCAGGATTGCGTTGCTGTCGAAGACCTTGGCGCCGTCATCGTCGATCGCCGGCACCTTGCCGTTTGGATTGACCTTGAGGAACTCCTGATTGAACTGTGCGCCGGTGCGGGTGTCGACGGGGATGGGCTCATAGGCGAGGCCAGCTTCTTCCAGAAACAGCGCGACCTTGGTCGGGTTCGGCGACCCGTTGAAGTAAAATTTCAGCATCTCAAATCTCCCTGGATTTTATACGTCAAAGCGCGAGGCGTGGGCCGCCAATGCGGACCATCGTCTCGTGCTTGGAATTCAGGGGGAGTGCAAGCGATGTTTTGGTGAAGGCCGGGCATGCGTCCGGCCGACCGAATGAGCGGGGTCTATCCCGCGCCCATCTCGCTGCGGATTTCGGCGCGCAATTCGTCGATCAGGCGCAGGCCCTTCTTGGTCTCGACGTGCCAGAACGTCCAGCCATTGCAGGAGGCCGAGCCCTGGGCCATCGCGCCCATGCGATGGATCGAGCCGACCTTGTCGCCGAACATGATGGCGCCGTCGGCGCGCACCAGCGCGCCATGACGTTTCTTGAGATCGACCAGCTTGGTGCCGGGCGAGATCATGCCGCGCTCGACCAGTTCGGAGAACGCCACGCGGGGGGCGCTGCGTGCGGTCATGAACGGGGCCAACGTGGCTTCCGGCAGCGGCTCGATTGCGGCGATACGGGCTTCGGCAGCAGCGGCGTAGTCACGGTCGCGCTCGAAGCCGATGTAATTGCGGCCGAGGCGCTTGGCGACGGCGCCGGTGGTGCCGGTACCGTTGAACGGATCGATCACGAGGTCGCCGGGCTTTGACGATGACAGCAGCACGCGGGCCAGCAGGCCTTCCGGCTTCTGGGTTGGGTGAACCTTCTTGCCGTCCGAGCCCTTCAGGCGTTCGTCGCCGGTGCAGAGCGGGATCAGCCAGTCGGAACGCGCCTGCACGTCTTCATTGGCGGCCTTGAGGGCTTCGTAATTGAACGTGTAGCCCTTGGCGTTTTCATCGCGCGCAGCCCAGATCATGGTCTCATGCGCATTGGTGAAACGACGGCCACGGAAATTCGGCATCGGGTTGGATTTGCGCCACACGATATCGTTGAGGACCCAGAAGCCGAGGTCCTGCATGATCGCGCCGACGCGGAAGATGTTGTGATAGGAGCCGATCACCC